>JBAZFL010000057.1:0-9901 GCA_041653455.1 Clostridia bacterium | reverse complement strand
GCCTATAAGTTTTTCACTGACTTTAATCTGTAGCTGTTGGCCAGTCGCATAAACCTGATCTCCATTATTGATACCTTTTGTATCCTCAAAAGGCATAAGAAGAAGTTTTTTGTCATTAAAGCCGACGACCTCTGCCAGGATATAGTTGTCAGGACGTGAGTTTTTTTTTACGATTTTGCAGATTTCGCCTATTTCAGCTCTTGGGCCATTGCTTTCAATACTGGAGCCTATTATCTTCTTAACCTCTCCATATGTCCTGTAACAGCTTAAGTCTTCTATCTTTTCGAAATATTTATTGAAATCTATTTTTGCCATATTCTATACAACGCTGATTAATTTTCTGGATACTTCATTTAACTGAGTAAATAAACTGATGTCAATATCTCCTGTGTCGGTTTCAACTATACAGGAATTATTATCAAGCCGTGCATCATGTTTTATATTCAACATGTATTTTTCTACTTCCCAATCCGGATAGAAGTTCTCTATATTATATTTATTTAATCTTACACATATTACGTTAAAATCGTTCTTTAAGATATCTTCGATGGATTTTTCGAAAAAGAGCTTTATGCTTTCATCATTAAAAGTCGCTTTTTCATGAAGTATCTTTTCTGCTATTTTAATGGAAAGCTGGAGAAGCTGCTGTTCTGAATCATCAATGATTTGCTTTTTTGCTTTAATTGATTCAGACAATGCTTCATTCAGTTTTTCAAATTTTTCCTTATATACATTTTCAGCTTCTTCTAAACCTTTTTTGAAACCGTCATTATACTGTTCTTCCTTCTGTTTAATAGCCTGTCTGATAATGTTGTCAGCAGAAGCCTTTGCGTCATTTACTATTTTTTCTGCTTCAATCTGGGCATTACGTATGATTGCATCTGAGGTTTTGGTTTCTTCAAGATCATCTGAATCATTTAATTGATATTTTTCATAACTGTTCAGACTCATTTTGTCTGAACGGTTTTCGGTGAAGCTTATATAATACTTGTTATTCATCAGTACGATGTCCGAACTCTTATATAAATCACTCAATTTTTTCACCTTCCTTATATTAATAATCGGTTGTAATCAATAGGGACTTTAAAACTGTTAATCAATTATTTTGTCATCCCCTGATTTTCTTATAAGGATTTCTCCTTTTTCATCAAGTGCTCTTATTACACTTACAAGCGCTTGCTGAGCTTTTTCCACTTCACTTAATCTTACAGGACCTAAAAGATTCATTTCTTCAGTCACCATCTGTTTTGCACGCTTGGACAGGTTTCTGAGTATCAGTTCTTTTAGTTCATTGGTTGCGGTTTTCAGAGCTATTGAAAGATCCTTTGTGTCTACTTCAACAAGGAACCGTTGTATTTCCTTATTGCCAAGGTTTATAATATCCTCAAATACGAACATTCTTTTCTTCACTTCACCTGCGAGACTGTCATTTTCTTCTTCCAGCATCTCGAAAATCTGCTTTTCAGTACTTCTGTCGACTGCATTAAGTATATTTACTAGAACTTCGACACCTTCTGTCTTCGTGTATGTCTGAGCACCGGAGCGTGTAAATTTTTCACCCATTACTTTTTCGATATCTTTTATTATATCCGGGGATATTTTATCCATAAGCGCTATTTTAACGGAGATATTTGCTTGTCTTTCTTTTGGCAGCATGGAAAGAATTGATGCCGCTTGGCTGTTTTTAAGATATGAAAGAACAAAAGCTATAGTCTGGTCGTTCTCATACTGCAGAAAATTAAATACTTCAACAGGGTCTATGTCTTTCATGAAATCAAATGGTTTGGATTTGTCTAAGTCCATCATGTCTGCAATAAGTTCCATTGACTTCTGAGGGCCAAGTGTTTCATAAAGTACCTCTCTTGCATAATCTACTCCGCCTTTGTCTATATATGTCTTTGCCAGGCACGAGTTATAGAAATCCTGAAGAATAACCATTCTATCTTCTTTTTCGATAGTGTTATGATTAACTATCTCAAAGGTCATGGTCCGGATTTCCTCTTCATTGAAAAATTTCATTATTTTTGATGCCTGGTTTTTTCCAAGCATTATTAGCAGATAAGCTGCTTTTTGTTTTCCTGCTATTTTATATCCTGAAGATACTACATTATCCATGGCTAATCCTCATTCATCCATTTTTTAAGAAGGTCTGCAACACCTTCAGGATTCTTATCGACATATTTGTCGATTTCCTGACGATAATTTTCCTCTGGATCTTTTTTATTCCCAAGTTCTTGAAGTATCACATCATCCATAAACTGCTTCTGGTTTGCTGATTGTTTTTTTGCAGTTGCAAATCCTTTCTTGAACATTGTAATAAGCATAATTCCCAAAACAAGTAAGGATACTATCATAGCTGATTGAATAATGAAGTCAGGATTAAGCAGATAAGACAATTCTGATTTTTGGTCTATTGAATCAGATATTACATCTGTTATGATTGATGCAGCAGTAAATTCTAATGCCTGAACTACAATATCCGTTTCTTCTGCACCGATTGCGTTTGCCGCCATCTTTTGTATATTGGAAATCATTTCATCGGTTATGCCTGCACTGTTTATCATAATTGAAAGCTTTACATTCTCAATTACTCCATTTTCATATTCCAGGGTTTTTGTGCTCTGGTTTATATAGTATTGAACACTTTTTTCAGAAGATGCCGCATTACTTCCGAATACGGTATTGTTGTCATTATCCAATGTTGCTGTTTCAGTATCTGCAACATCCTCCTTGCTTTCAGTTACAGAATACGGGATACCTTCATCATCAATAACAGGGGTAAATTCAGTTCTTTGCTCTGAGACCTTGTTATAATCCATTTCGACATTTGCAGCGACTTTCACGTTGCCAAGGCCGAAAACCGGTTCTATTATTGAAGCGACTTTTGATTCTATTTCCGATTCCAGAGCTCTCTGTAACTCATACTTTTCTGATGCTGATCCTATATCGCTGTCAGATTTTCTGTTAAGGATATTCATCTTGGTATCTATTATCGTAATATTCTCGCTTGAAAGCCCTGACATGCTTTTTTCAACAAGGTATTCAATTGCTTTAACGTTAGCTGCAGAAAGGGAATAACCTGAAGCGATATCAATAACAACAGCTGCTGTAATAGGGTTTTTCTGGCTCTCCAGAACAAAAAGAGTGTCGTCAGGTTTGCTTATTGTAACTACTGCTCCATTTACTCCTTTTAGTGTTTTAATAGTATTTTGAAGCCTGTCCTGAAGCTGAAAGAGCATGTAAGTCTGTTTCTCGCTTTCAGATATCCCCATACTTACATTATCAGTATATATTTCATAAGAAAGGCCGCTTCTTGGGTATCCTTCTGTGGCAAGCGTCATCCTGTAAAGGTCTTCTTGGGATTCGTCAACCAGTATTGTGGTGTCGTTTCTCAGTTTTACATCAGCACCCATTTCTGTTAGCTTAGTGTATATTTCACCTGCTTCATATGTATCAAGCCCAGTATACATAACTGTATATGTAGTACGTGACAGGATAATAACTAGTACAGCCAGTCCGACGACAAATAGCATGCTCATAAGCACTATAGCATTTTTGCGTTTCTTTTCCAGCTTGGACCAAAAGCCTTTTATATTCTTAAATAATGATTTAATAGAATCTGGCATCTTATTTTACCTATACCTGCATCTGCATGATTTCTTTGTATGCGTCAACCAGTTTGTTTCTTACTTCCATCGTGTATTTGATGGTAAGATCGGTTTCTGCAAGACCGACTATGGCTTTGCTTATGCTTGCGATATCACCAGAGATAAGCATGTTCAGGTTATCTTCATTGCTTAATTCGGCTTTGACTACATTTTTCATTAAATCTTCAAAAATATTACCAAATTCATTTTTGTTAACATTATTAAGATTGCTTTTTGATATATCCGCTAATTGTTGGATATTCTGTATTTGTGATATTCCACTAATGCCTTGAATTGACATTTTCTACCCCTCCCCGTTTATATATATTGAGTTATAAAATTTCCGATGTTTTGGCAATCATTTCCTTGGTGGTGTTGAATGCCATTAGATTTGCTTCATATGCCCGGCTTACTGATAATAAATCCATCATTTCTGATGTTACATCAACATTGGATTTTGTGACATAACCATCCTGATTTGCGAATTCATTAGTCGGATCATAAACTTGATTAAAAGGTGATTGATCTTCTTTTATGCTGTTGATTGCAACACTTATTACCTGAGTATTGTCTTTTACATCATCAAAAACTGCACTGAATAGCTGTTTCTGTACTAGTTCTGCCTCTCTTCTTTGGTAAGGCTGTTCGGTGTCTGTCTGGATTGTGTCGGCATTTGCGATATTTTGCGCTATCAGATTCATTTTAGTCTGATATACCGATAGGGCTTGTGAACTGATGCTAAAAGCGGCAATATTTGCCATTTTGACTACCTCCTGTCATTAATTGCATATTCTATATAACTTATACTTTTTGAAAGCGCTTGTACTAGAGCGTTGTACTCTAATACATTCTCAACTATTGAGGTCATCTCTTTTCCCATATCGACAGTATTTCCATTTTCCTTAGGTTCAACATCAGTTCTGTCTTTAATAGAATAAGATACACCTTCTTCTGGGTGTATTGGATTGAGTATGTCAAGAAAGACATCCTTAGCTTTATATCCTGCAGTTTCAGCATTTGCTATGTTAGAAGCAAGTATTTGATTGCGTTGAAGGCATTTATCCATCCCGTCAGTGATAATCTGGGTATTTTTAAGAACACTAATAGACATCATTTACCTCCAAATGTTTTTATAAATGTGAGTATCCTGTGTTTTCCTGAGTCCCTTCAGATTGTCTTTACTAAATCCTTCAGTAAACCTTCCTGTCGATACGACTGAAAGTTTCATCATATAACGGATTATAAACGGTGGAATTCGTAATGTCAATACTTATTGAAACAAAATATCAAATAAAACAAAAAATATTTTTTATTAATAGAACTTGATATTATTAACTAATAGTTGAGGATTTTTAAATAAATACAAACTAACATTAATCTGTTAGCTTTATTAATTGGTATTTGTAAATGACAATATTTTATAAATTTACTTATACAATAACATTAAATGTAATTAATGTTCTATATGAGCTACGAACAGTCTTGAATCGCTTACAAATCCTCCGCTTTCTAATGTTTTTCTGTAAATATCGTTATTCAAAGGACATGCACAGCGCGGGGTTAAATTCATAGCTTCTGCAGCTTTTACTAAATGTAATAGCATGCTTCTGCCAACGCTTATGTTCCTAGAATCCTCTTTGACATATATTCCAAAACTGCAGATGCCTTTCTGTATTGAATGCGGTATTAAAACTGCAAGCCCAAGAAAGGATCTGTTATTGTCTTCTAATATGAATAATTGACTTTTATCTATTCGTTCTTCGTGATTGTCAATAAAATTCTGAGTGTACTTTTTAATCATTGGAATATCAGCAAGTATAGCTTTCCTGAAATTCTTGGAAGGGTACTCCGGTTTTCTTACAGGAATACTGCTTAATTTAAAATATAGGTAATGTGTAGTTAATTTGCTTGCATGGTCCATACACAGGCATAAGCCTGTTTCATCGAAGCTGGTTACAAGCATTAGTTCAATATTGAAATTTGATATTATCATGTTGAAAATTTCCCTGCCGTGCGAAAGCAGTGAATCAGGAATATAGAAAGAAGTCAGATACTTGCCTTCAAGTATAGAAAAGAAACCGATATGGTTGTCTAAGTAATAAATTGAATAGAAATCTGAGTTTACAATATTAATTTCGAGATAATCATCAAATGGTTTACATAAATTTACCAGGTACTTATCAAAAAAGTCCCTGTTTTGCATATAACTTGTATTAATATAACTGTATAGCCCCTCTGTCGTTCTAAATGTCAATTAATCAGCCCCATTAATTTATGTGGATAATTATACAAAATTAAATTTTAATATGCAATAGGTTTTATGAAAAACTTGATGTTGACTTAATAGTGTTATTTGTATACATTAGTGATAGTAGTATTTAATAAATAAAAAAGGAAGGTAATTTCAAATGTTAGATGAAGCAACCCGCAAAATAGTCCATGCATGTCCAAGAGAAGCTCTTGATGAAAGCATGTTTTCTACCAGCCCTATTATTTCCAGATATCCTGATACGATTCTGAGCAGACATGATGTACCTTATCCTGCAGCATTGACTTTCAATGCAGGAGTCGTAAAGGAAGGCGACAGATATATCATGATTTTCCGTAATGATTATGGCTCATATGAAGACCAGAGGCTTGATGGCACAAACTTAGGACTTGCCTTCAGCAAAGATGGAATTAAATGGGATGTTGAACCTGAACCATGCTTTGCAATGGCTAACGATGAAGTACTTAGAGTATATGATCCAAGAATAACCGTTATGGACGACAGATATATTATTTGTTTTGCAGTGGATACCAAGCATGGTGTGTGCGGTGGAATAGCTGAAACAAAAGACCTTAAACATTTTGAAGTAGTATCCATATCCGTTCCAGAAAATAGGAATATGGTTCTTTTCCCAGAAAAGATTAACGGTAATTATGTGCGTCTGGAAAGACCTATGCCAGTTTACGGAAGAGACGGCATGAAGTTTGACATATTCCTTTCAGAGTCTCCTGATCTTGTTTATTGGGGAAAATCCAGGCTTGTAATGGGAGTAGAGCATGTTCCATTCGCAAATGAGAAAATAGGTCCTGGCGCTCCTCCTATCAAGACAGACAAGGGATGGATAATGCTATTCCACGCTGTTGATTTTGATCCTGCAAGAGGCAAAAACGGGTGGGAACCTGCATGGAAAAAGAGATACACAATAGGTGTAGCTTTACTGGATTTAAACGATCCATCAAAGGTGATAGGAATGTCCAAACGTCCTTTAATTATACCTGAAGGATATTATGAGCTTATAGAAGGTTACAGGACTAATGCGATATTCCCATGCGGAGCGCTCGTTGACGATAATAATCAGGTAAGGATATACTATGGAGCGGGAGATGCAATAATTCGTATGGCTACATGTGACCTTGATGAGCTTATTGGCTTATGCACAGAACCAAGATAATATGATCCAGACAATTTACATAAATTCACCTATAGTAATCACTCCTTTTAAAAAAAGGGTGATTACTTATGCTTTTCATGATATAGACGGCACTCATTCGCTTATACGCGAATGGCCTCCGGTTATGAGTATCGTGCTTAATGATGTAATAGAGAACGGTCTTAAAGATGGATATGACAGCGAAGAGAATGTCAAAAGACTTGTTATCAATGCTGGTACAAAACCTCTGCCAGAAACAGACAGATTCTGTGTAGAATCTGCCGGTCTTTCTGCTTTAACTCAGATGGAATGGGCAATAAGAAGAGCAGTCGAAGAGAAAACCATTAAAATTAAATGCGATATGGCAGTGAACAGTGAAAAGATAAAGCTCATATGGGAAGGCAAAGAAGAACTTGACTATCTGGCTGAAACTGAAGAGATGATAAGAATGCTTGAAAGTAATACACCCAGATTATTCAAGTATTACGAAAGAGTATTAAATGGTTACTGTAGGGATAAAAACCTTGTTCTTGCAAAAAAAGATCCTGAAAGTTTTCGAATAAAGGGTTCTTTTAGATTTTTGAAATACTTAAAGGATAATGGGGTCAAAAACTACTTTGTTACTGGAGCAGTCGTACAAAAAGGTATGGGTATGTTTGAGGAAGTTGAGACATTGGGATACAAGATAGGTCCGGATGAAATAATTGAAGACATAATTGGTTCTACCTGGACGGATAAACTTCCAAAGAACGTTATAATGAACAATCTTCTCAAAAGGTATAACATTAAGGGAGAAAATACCTTAGTTGTCGGAGATGGACGTTCAGAAATCCAAGCAGGAGTGGAAATGGGTTCTTTTACAATCAGCAGGCTTTCACAGAATATGCAGTATCAGAAAGAACTGCATATCACAATGGGCACGAATATGATAGTTGAAGATTTTGAACAAGAAGACTTATACAGGATACTGGCTGTTAAGTAAAAAGAAATAGTATTATGAGATAAAAAAAGAAGACACATGCCGATGTGTCTTCTTTTGCAATTGTTTAATATATCTTCTTTCTAGCCTTTCTGCTTTTTGTGATTATGTTCTTGAAAAAAGCTTCTTTTGCTCTTAAAGCACCTTCGAAATCTTCAGCATAGCGGGCTTCTTTTTGAAGTTTGAGATAGCTGTTCCATCTTTCCTGTGAAATAGAACCATCCCTTATTGCTTTCTTTATAGCACAGCCAGGTTCTGTATTATGCCTGCAGTCTGAAAATTTACACTGACCTAAAAAAGGCAGGATGTCCGAAAATGTTTCATTAAGACCTTCTCCTGCATACCATATTCCAAGCTCTCTCATACCTGGTGTATCAATGACACATACTCCATTATCCAGCTTTATCATCTGGCGATGGCTTGTTGTATGCCTCCCCTTGGAATCATCTTCACGTATCTCACTTACTTCCATTATCTGTTTTTTTGCCAGAGCATTTACTAAAGTAGATTTACCGGTTCCTGAAGATCCCATGAAAACAATAGTCACATCCGGACGCATGAATTTATCCAATTTCTCTAAGCCGTAACCTGTATAAGCGCTTACCGATATGACATCTACACCTGCCGCAGTCTGCTGAGCCTGTAATAACATGTCGTCCATATCTTCACATAAATCAGCCTTTGTAAGAATAACGACAGGTGTTGCATTGCTGTTCCATGATGCTGTAAGATACCTTTCCAGTCTTCTTAGCTTAAAATCAAAATTTAAAGACATAAGTATGAATACATAATCAAAATTTGCTGCGACAACTTGATCATAATGACCTCCTGATGAAGGGTCTCTTCTTGAAAAAAATGACTTTCTCGGACATGTACTTATTATTAAGTAATCTGATGCGGGAACTGCCTTGATTTCTACATAATCTCCCACTGTTGGAAAATCTGCACATTTGTCTGGTGAATAGTACTCTGAGCTTTTAAGCTTTGCGAAACATGTTTCACCGTTATATTCAATCTCATATCTTTGCTTGTGTACAGCAGTTACTCTTGCTGTATTTTCATATTCATTAAACATCTTTCTTTCCTCCATTATAAATAAAATATTACTTGATGTATTACCGAATATGAGCCGACTTGAATATTAAAAGGACACCCGTATGAGTGTCCAAATTTTCAAATATATTTGTAATTTGTATCCATAGATAGGCTGCTATATGCTTACGCTTTTTGCATAAGCCCGTATTCGGTTTTAGATTTGTTTTACACTATCCCTTCTAATCATATAACGCACCCTCCTTTTTCTTTTTTCAATATACCAGTAAGACAAAAAGATGTCAATTGGAAAATATGAAAATTCGCATATGTGAAAATATTAACATTTAGAGTTGTTTATATAATAAATGCAGATAAACAATTGACAAAATAATATCTGGAAAATAATATAGAGATGCAAAGATGATATTCAAGTGAACAAAAATGCTTAAAGGTTAGTACGATTCCTCTCTTAAGACAAATGGCCCTTAGGGGTCATTTGTCATATAAAGTTTTCTGATGTATACTCATTTAAGTAAATCGTTTTTTTATGAGGTGAGCCATGGATTTTTACCCTATAGATTACTTAAAAGAAGATAAAACCGATTCTGAATGTATAAATGAATGTATAGATCAAGCAACTAAAAATACCGGGCATAAAAGAATAATATTTAACAGACGTGACTGGCTCATAGATGAAGCGATTCTTTTATACGACGATATGGAAATAATAGTTGATGGATGCTGTATAAAACAGAATGACTACGTTTTTGACAACATATTCAGAGGAGTGAATCTAAAGGTTAATGAAGATGATCCGTATG
>JBAZFL010000056.1:0-9960 GCA_041653455.1 Clostridia bacterium | reverse complement strand
TATATATAACTTACCTTGATCATCCATATTTCCTGTAAGGTACCCATAATAATAAGCTGCTTTAATATAAGGAAGACTCCATGAAGCTACTTCCTGATAATCCTCGAATTTCACTAGATCCACATCGATATTGTTTGTAGAAATACCCATTGTCTCTATGATAATTTTAAAGAACTCCTGTCTGGTCATGTGAACATAAGGAATGTATATATATCCTGTACTATTATAGACACCGTTAATAATCCCAAGTCTTGATACGATGTGTATATATGGCGCTGCCCAGTAATCTTGTGATATGTCATCAAATCTGAATACATACATTTTATTTGTAGACCTATCCTGGGCATGTGTATTACCTATTGTAATAATCTCATCATCATTTGTCTTAAGAATCATCATATCCCTATTGCATGATAAAGTTTTGATATTTGACAATTCTGCAACCATTGAAGACATTTTGGTTGATAAACCTGTATATACAAGCGTGCCATCTGCTCTAAGACCTATCGAATAATTATATCCTGCGAAAACTTCAATTATATTATTCCATGATGCGACATCTATCTGTTTAAAAAGGTTGTTCCCAGTTGATACTACCGTACCGTCGGATTTTAACCCAAGCGTGAAACCGTTTCCCGCAGCAATAGAAACTATATTAGTCCAATTTGAAGTGTTACACTCACCGAAAGAGTTGGAACCTACGCTTCTTACAGTACCATTTGATCTTAAGCATACAGTATGCATCGAACCGCATTCCACTTTGGAAACGCCAGCTATTATTCCCGTATTACATTGGCCAGCACTGTTGCTTCCTGTAGATAAAACAGTTCCAAAATCAGTAACCCCAGCAGTGTGAAAAGCTCCTGCGGATACCTGTTTTATTGAAGACCAGTGCGCTATATTCAAAGCATATGACCCGGAAAATCCAGTATACTGCAATGTTCCATTGCTTTGCAAACCTAAAGAGAAGGAATCTCCTGTTGCAACAGAAATAATATCTTGCCACTGTGCAACATCAGTTTTGCCAAATGATGAATCTCCAGCACTATAAACCTTTTTGTTTATATCAACCCATAAGCCATATGACAAGCCGCAGGATAAAGTGTCTTTAAAGTCTTCATATATAAAGGTAAAAGGATATTCATTCTCCGAAGTTTCCTGGATTTCTGATTGGTAAATCAATGCATCTATATCAGTGGTTAATGCAGAAAACAGATTCATTTTGCCATAACCATAATAGTTATTTCTACCCTCGTCTGTAAGTCTGTCTGCACTTGTGCAAAGTATAGTTTCGATTTCCATAGGCGTAATGTCTTTGTTGACTGCTTTCAAAATTGCAGCTGCACCCGATACCATAGCACAGGAAAAAGAAGAGCCGCTTAGAAATTTGTATGTGCCGTTCAAACCTATTGTGAAAATATCTTCACCCTGCGCGCATAAATCTATTCGGTCATTGTATGATGAAAAAGGAGAAGATAAAAAGTATTCGCTGTTATATAAGGAAAGAGCGGAAACAGATATTACACCATAACAGGATGATGGATATGAATAATATTCATTACCTTTATTTCCTGCCGATGCGATTATGGGTATTGAATTATTGTAAGCAGCAAGGCAGGCAATCTGTAATGCTTCATCATAATGCGGTATATCTATACTAATATTTATAACATCAACTTTCATCTCAATAGCGTAATATATCGCATCAATTATGTATTGTATTTGTAATGCTCCTGTAAGATCGCTATAAACTTTTAGAGGAAGTATTTTTACGTCAACATTACCGCATACTCCGTAATAGTTCATCTCTGAAGAAGGTATTGCGGCAATAATACCAGCAATAGCGGTTCCATGGCCTTCTTTGTCATTAATATCACTGGCTGGTGCTGATGGAACAAAATTACGTCCTCTGTAATCTATACGATCTTTGAGATGAGGGTTATTGAATTCAATACCTGTATCTATAACAGCAACGGTAACCTGGGCTGTAGGGATGTCAGCAAGAAGTTTCCATGCGGAAGGTATTGCAGATGAATAAAGCCAGTAATATCTTGTATCAAATGCTTCATCTTGAGCATCAACAGATAACAATGAAAAACAAAAAGTTATGATAATCAGCCATACAGCTATTTTTCTAAGAAGTTTCATCATGTTAATATAATAATACAATATTTGAAATAAGTCAGCATATTTGCACTATTACTTAAGGATGCGGCTTTTTCCGGACAGCATATCAAGAATATAATAAAGATTATCGTCTTGATTCAGATAAACAACATAGTCGTTTAATATGTTAATGTATGCACAGTCCTCATTTGCCATAGTTGTCTGATTCAAGGTTGTGAGGTTTACTCTTTTAAGAGAACCGGTTGTTGATTTAAAGTACAGATGATCTGAGTCTTTAGAAGAGCTTGAAATGAACCAGCCTTTAACTCCCTCTAATCTTTTGTTTTCTGAACCATCAAGATTCATACTGTATATATATGATTCATCATTAGTGTTAGTGTAATATATTCTATTATTTTTTATTGTATAAAAGATAGTATGCTGCTTCAGAACAGCAGATACTTCCTTTGTGTCCAGGTTAAGGCGGTATATTCCGTTATTATCCATATAGTTAATAAAATATATGAAGTCTTCATTCACAAATAATGATGCAGCATTTTCCTCAGACAGTAATTCCTCAGAAAAATCATACATGTTGATTCTGTGTATCGAATTATTTTCTTTATTATCAATATAGTAAATCCAGTCTTTGGTAACATAAAGATGTGAGCAGATACTATCTTTTAATATGAGTTCTTCAGCTCCTGATACGGTTATCCTCTTAATGTTTCCATTACTGCTGTCAATGTAATATATATATCCTGACAGGACATTTATATATTTCGCATTAGCAGGATATACAGCTTTTTCATTCCCACTTTTTATATCAAACTTGAAAATCTTATAACCTGCATCAAATTTCGTATAGTACAGGCTTCCGTCTTCATATGCAGCTAATCCGTTATTGACTATATTTGAAGGAGAGTTGCCTTCAAAATCATTATATGACTTATTAAACAAGTTAAAGAGAATAATTGCGCTAGCTATGAGAATAATTGCTATGCTTCCTGATATTATTGCAGTCCTATGCTGTCGGTTTCTTAAATTTAGTTTAAACTTGCTTTTTGCCATACTTATATAACTCCAATGTTCAATATTATACTATCATTTTACTAATTGGTATATAAGTTTTTGCGGTTGTGGAGCATTTTTTGTGATGTTTAATGCTTTTAAATACTCCTGGTTCGCATCCTCTATAACATGCTTCCTGTTAGTGAATAATGTAGCAAGTATCTGATTCTTTTTAATTTCATCCCCGGTCTTTGCATGTATGTAAATACCGGCTTCATAGTCTATCGGATCTTCTTTTTTTTCTCTTCCAGCTCCAAGCATTAATGAAACTTCTCCTATAGCAGCAGTATCCATTGAAAAGATAAAACCATCTTGTGTGGATTTCACATCATATGCATATGCGGCTTTTTTAAACAAGTCAGGAGTATCAATATATGATATGTCACCATTCTGAGCTGTAACCAATTCCCGGAACTTGCTAAAGGCAGAACCATTTTCCAGGCTTTCAACGACTTTTTTTCTGCATGCATCATAAGTATCATCAGTACACAGCCATACCATGTATGTAGACAATTCTATACAAACTTCCCTTAGATCTGGCGGACCTCCATTTTTAAGAATCTCGCATGCCTCAATAATTTCCATGCTGTTACCGATAGCTTTCCCCAAAGGTACATCCATATTTGTAATTAGTGCAGCAATGTTTCTTCCTGCTAGCTTTCCGACCTCTACCATTTTTTCTGCTAACTTAATAGCATCTTCGAGTTTCGGGGTAAATGAACCTGTTCCAAGCTTAACATCGAGTAAGATATTTTCAGATCCAGCAGCAATCTTTTTGCTCATTATGCTTGACACAATAAGGGGAAGACAACCCACAGTTGCAGTAACATCACGCAATGCATATATTTTTTTGTCAGCAGGAGCAAGATTACCGCTTTGGCCAACCAGTGCGATTCCTATCTTATTTACATTTGTAATAAACTCATTTCTTTCCAAAGCAGTCCTGTAACCTGGTATTGATTCCAGTTTATCCACTGTCCCTCCGGTGTGTCCTAAACCTCTGCCGCTCATTTTAGCTACCTTGAATCCCAAAGAAGCTACACAGGGTGCTACTATTAAAGAAGTCTTATCTCCAACACCGCCTGTACTATGTTTATCGACAGTAATTCCATCTACGCTGGAAAGATCGATCATATCACCGGATTCTGCCATTGCCAGAGTCAGGGTAGTGGTTTCATGATCATTCATCCCGTTAAAATATATAGCCATCAATAAAGCAGCTGCCTGATAATCTGGTATTGAACCATCAGTATATCCTTTTACAAAGAATCTGATTTGTTCATCAGTCAGTTCATGAT
Source organism: Clostridia bacterium (assembly GCA_041653455.1). Classification (GTDB taxonomy): domain Bacteria; phylum Bacillota; class Clostridia; order DUPQ01; family DUPQ01; genus DUPQ01. Next base: position 5,485 of record JBAZFL010000056.1, on the reverse strand, counting down.
TATCTCTTTTTCTCTGGATGATGTCATACATCCTCATAATTATCTTGCCCCCTGGTCATAAGGCTGGCCGACAGCTTTTGGAGCCTTACTGGATTTTGATGAGAATGCAAGTACTACAAGTGTAGCAATATATGGGGTCATCTTGAAAAATTCTGATGGTATGTTCAGATTCAGAAGAAAAGGAATTGCAGAATAAGCTGCAGATATAGTCTGCATAAATCCGAAGAAAAGTGATGCCCATAATATCCTCATCGGCTTCCATTGTCCAAAAATGAGAACAGCTAATGCTAGAAAGCCGTATCCATTAACAGCACCCTTGAATTCAGTAGATATCGGTATTGTCAGTACGAGACCTCCTAGACCTGCAAGAGCTCCGGATATCATAACACCTATATATCTCATCTTGTATACATTGATACCAACAGAATCAGCTGCTTGAGGATGTTCTCCGCAAGCCCTGAGGCGCATTCCGAAACGGGTTTTATACAGCACTATTGCAGAAATGATGAGTATAAAAAAGCCCACGAATGTAGTCAAATATGTATTCTTAAAGAATATGTCGCCAATTACAGGGATGTCTCCGAGAACTGGCACTTTTGATATAAGAAAGGTATTTTTAAAAGAGACATTAGCTATTCCTGATGGCTGTATCATTCTTGCAAGATAAATAACGAAAGCAGGTGCAAACATATTGAGAGCAGTTCCTGATATTACTTGATCTGCTTTTAGATTAATTGACGCATATCCATGAAGAAGAGAGAAAATAACGCCACCTGCTATTGCAATTATTATAGCTAATACGAGCAGCAGCTGCCCGCTCATGCCTGATTGCATCTGATTTATAAAGTATATGCCTGTAAATCCTCCCACAACCATAATTCCTTCCAGGGCGATGTTAGTAACGCCGCCTCTTTCAGAAAACATACCGCCAAGAGCAACAATTAGTAATGGGATGGAGAAAAACATAGTCTGTCTTAGCAAAAGATAAAGCATTTCCATCAGTTCTTACCTCCTTCATTTTTACTGTTAACAATATCTGCGGTATCACTGTTTATAACATTGGAAAGTTTTTCATCCTTCTTAAGTTGTTTTAATTCCAGATAATTCCTTATCAGAAGAGATGCTGCAGAACAGTATATTATTATTGCAGTTATAATCTGTATGAATTCTGGGACAAAGCTGTATCTTTGCATATAGAAACCGCCAATTTGCAGCCATGCTATAAATATGCCTGAGAATAGGATACCTATCGGATTGCTCATTCCAAGAAGAGAAACGGATATTCCTGTGAAACCTTGAGCTGCAAGAACATCAACAACCTCTATATAGACACCTGCACCTGAAAGATAGAACAAGGCTCCTCCGACTCCAGCAAGCATTCCTGCTATTGCCATAGAAAGCACAATGCTCCTAGTTTCATTTATACCTGCATACTTGGCTGCGAATCTGTTATGCCCACAGGCTTTTAACTCATATCCGAAAGTAGTTTTTTCCAGAATTATATACATTAGTATAACAAACAGTATTGCTATTAATAATCCTCCATTAATGCTGGAACCGGGAAATATAGTTGTAAGACCCATCTTCGGGATATTTGCAGTTGCTGCAACAGGAAGTGACCTGTTTGTGTATACATTAAGTACTGTCTGTTTTATAAGGTAATTTACCATGAACATACCTATGTAATTCATCATAATTGATGCTATTACTTCGTGAACATTAAGAAAAGCTTTTAATAAGCCTGGTATAGCTCCCCAAATTGCACCGGCAATCATTGCACCTATTATTCCTACAACCCACTGGAATCCACCAAGCATAGGAAGTTTTACGCCGATTAATACAGCCACATATGCTCCTACAATGAACTGACCGCTTGCACCGATATTGAATAAGCCTGTCTTAAATGCGAATCCTACTGCCAGTCCGGTCATAATTATTGGAGTAGCTATGTAAAAGACATTTCCGAAACTTCTTGTACCATCATTAAAACCTCCGCTAAGCATTGTAAAGAATCCTGCTATAGCTTCTTCAGGGTTTGTTATTAACAGTATTATAAGACCAATGACGAGTCCTATTCCTATTGCTGTAAGGGATGAAAGAAGGCTTGCTGTGCCTTTTTTTCTACTTAGCCTGTTAAAATACTGATTTATGGGATTCTGGTTGTTCATGCCTTCACCTCATCTCTCTTTGCTCCTGCCATATATAAACCGAGTTCCTGTATAGTAACCTTTTTAGGATCAAGTTCACCTACCAGTTCTCCTTCATATATAACAAGTATCCTGTCACTCAGGTTCATGACTTCCTCGAGTTCTAATGATATAAGCAATACTCCTTTTCCAGCATCTCTCTGGGCTACAAGCTGTTTGTGTATGAATTCCGTAGCACCGACATCAAGGCCTCTTGCAGGTTGTACGGCAATCATTATTGAAGGATTTTTATCAATTTCTCTTGCAAGAATGACCTTCTGCTGATTTCCTCCAGACATGGACCTGGCAACAGTCTGAGCGCCTTGTCCGCTACGGATGTCAAATTTACTTATTAGGCTGTCAGCATATGGAATAATGTTTTTCCTTTTTAGGAAACTATTCTTTTGGAATCTTTCAGTAAAGTATGACTGGAGTATAAGGTTGTATGCCATGCTGTATTCCAGCACAAGACCATACTTATGTCTGTCTTCGGGTATGTGGCTCATTCCATGAGAATTTCTGTATCTTATGCTTTTTTTAGTCCAGTCCTCTCCATTAACAAGTATATGTCCTTCATCGAAATGTTTTAAACCGGTTAACGCATACACAAGCTCGCTCTGTCCGTTCCCGTCTATTCCTGCTATGCATACGATTTCATTTTTTCTTACTTTAAATGATATATTGTTAAGCGCATTACGAGTTGTACCTTTGGTTTTCATTGAAAGGTTTTTTACTTCAAATATGGTTTCTTTAGGAGGAATATCCTTTTTATCAACAGTAAACTGTACCTTTCTGCCGACCATCATCTCGCTTAAGAATTCTTTAGTAACATCTTTTACGTTATATGTTCCAATGCCTTTTCCTCTTCTCAAGACAGTAACCCTGTCAGCCACTTTCTTTATTTCTTCCAGTTTGTGAGTAATGAATATTAAAGATTTGCCTTCTTTAGACAACTCCTTCATAATATTCATTAATTCATCAATCTCCTGAGGAGTAAGTACTGCTGTTGGTTCATCAAAAATGAGTATTTCATTATCCCGATAAAGCATTTTAAGTATTTCGACCCTTTGCTGCATACCTACAGTAATACTGGATACTTTCGCATCGGGATCTATATACAGTTTATACCGGTTGCTCAGGTCCATTACTTTCTTTTTTGCCTGGTCCATTTTAAGAAAGCCGTTTTTAACTGTTTCTGCTCCTAATGTAATATTTTCCAATACAGTGAAATCCTCAACAAGCTTGAAATGCTGATGCACCATGCCTATACCTAAATTACTGGCTTTCTTCGGATCAGTAATAGATATTTCTTTTCCTCTTAGCTTTATTGTGCCGGATTCAGGTTTATACAAACCGAAAAGAACACTCATTAAAGTGCTTTTACCTGCTCCATTTTCACCCAACAAAGCATGTATTTCTGTTTTTTTGATTTGGAGAGTGATATCATCATTAGCGATAATTCCGGGAAATTCCTTCCTGATATTCAACATCTCGATGATGTAATCCATGAATTTACTCCTTGATCAGATATTGTTGTACGTCACTTTATATTATATGTTAATAACTAATAATAATAAATACAAAAATGGTTAATGCTTAAAGAGTATTTGTTCCATTTCATGTGATGGCATGGGTTTATAGAAATAATAACCTTGAACCTCGTCGCATAATTGAGTCGTAAGGAAATTCAGTTGCGGTTCTGTTTCTACTCCCTCTGCAATTACGCTAAGACCAAGGTTTTTTCCAAGTTGAACAATAATCTTTACAATAGCATCATCCTTATCACTTTGCGAAATACTATGGATGAATTGCATATCTACTTTAATTCTGTCAACAGGCAGTCTTTTTAATCGGTTAAGCGAGGAGTACTCGACTCCGAAATCATCAATAGAAATTGTTGTTCCAAGGCTTTTTAATTCGTTTAATACACGTATAATACTCTCGTTGCTTTTACATGCAATGCTCTCAGTAATCTCTATCTCAAGATATTTAGAATCCAGTCCGGTTTCATCTAGAATTCTCTGCATAGTATCAACAATATTCGGGTTTTGAATCTGCATTAATGATAGGTTTACAGCAATCCGTAAATTAGATGCTCCACGTTTATGCCATTGTGAGCATTGTGCGCATGCATTCTTAATAACCCATTCACCAATAGAGTTTATTAAACCCGTCTGTTCTGCTAATGGAATAAACAGATTTGGCATAATCATTCCCATCTGTGGATTATTCCATCGCAATAGGGCTTCTACTCCAACTATATCCTTGGTTGTGATATTTATTTGCGGTTGATAATAAAGCTGAAGCTCATTATTCTGTTGTGCTTTATATAAACTATGGGTCAGGTTTGTTTTTAGAGATATTTCTTCCTTTAAGACAGGTGAGCATAATGTGTATCTGTTTTTTCCTTGATTTTTTGATGAATACATAGCAAGATCAGCATTTTTAATCAGTGTATCAGGGTCTTCACCATCATTTGGATACATAGCGATTCCTGCACTGATGCTTACATAGAATTCCTGTCCTTTAATTAAGAAAGGGCAATCGAATGATTTCATTATCCTATCAGCAGTTTTAAGTATATCCTCTGGTTGTTCAAGATTTGCAAACAGGAGTAAGTACTCATCCCCGCCAAAACGGCATACAGTATCATGCTCTGTTATACAATCTGATAATCTGGATGAAATGTGTTTTAATAACTCATCACCGCTGGTATGACCCATTGTATCATTAATGTTTTTGAAGTAATCAAGATCAATATACATTATTCCGATGCTTTTCTTAGAGTCTTTGGATATCAGTATTTCATTTTTTATTCGGTTCAATAGAAGTCTTCTGTTCGGCATGCCGGTTAAATCATCATAATATGCCAGACGATGAATCTCTCTTTCAGCAGTTAGTTTTATCAAAGCATCTGAAAGAATATTTGCAAGCATACGAAGAATCTTAGAATCATCTTCATTCCACTGCCTGGATTTTCTGACTGCATCAAATCCAAGGAATCCGAGTGCTCTTTCCTTGTTTGCTACAGGAAAAGATAATATGGATTTGGTTTCCTGTTTTTTGAAAATTTCTTTTTCCTTATTTGCTGTACCAGACAATAGCTCTACATCAGGTATATTGAGTTCTTTTCCACTTTGCATTTTGTTCATACACCAGGGAAAAGTATCCATTGATACCTCTCCAATAATATCTATAGCTGGTTTTATACCATTAGCACACCATTCACGTGAGAACTTCATTGTTTTTAAATCCTCAGAGAACAGGAACAGGTAAGAACGATCGACTTCGCAAAGATT
>JBAZFL010000055.1:0-9990 GCA_041653455.1 Clostridia bacterium | reverse complement strand
CTCGACGAGCAGGAAGCTACTAATATTGCTACTGGAGCCCAACTTGAGGCTACTAGGAATGATCTGGCAGCAAAGGAACTTGCATTACAGGAGACTCAACTAGATCTTGAGACAAAACAGTCCATACTTATAATGCTTGAAGAAGAGCTTGCTGCAAAGGAGATATCCTTGAGCCTTTTAGAAAATGAGCTTGCTGCAAAACAAGCAGCTCTGGAGTTATCTGAAGAAGAAGCCGCAAATCTTGAAAGCCTTATAATCATCCTTGCAGAACAACAGGCGGCATTGGAAGCTCAGAAACAGGAACTTTTAGCTCTCATAGCTTTGAATACGATTGAACTCGAATCAATGAGAGAACAGCTACAGAAAGTAGCAGTAATGCAGGTAGAGATATTTGAAAAAGTAAAAAAATCTATAGATGAAGCATTAGGTGAAGGACAAGTGACAATAGGAGATAATGGTAATCTGCAGATTAATGCTACGCTTCTATTCGATTCAGCCAAATCAGAAATTAAACCTTCATCATACAGACTGCTTCAAAAACTAGCTGACGCTTTTGAAGATATTATAAAAGAATCAGGTGAGAATATTGAAGCAATAATGATAGAAGGACATGCCAGCAGTGAAGGAGATTATGCAACTAATCTTATACTTTCACAAGATAGGGCACAATCAGTCTTGTTATATTTATTTAGCAGCAATTATAAGCTTGAAGCAGACTATGCAAGCTATTTCGGTGCAGTAGGTTACTCTGATTCAAGACTCTTAGTTCAGAATGACAATACAGAGTTATTACGTGCCAAAAACAGAAGAATCGAATTCTCCATTGTAGTACGTGAAGAAAATGTCGGCCAGATAATACAAGAATACTTAGATTCACTTGATGATGCTAGTTAGGAGAAATTAATGGCAAAAGCAGATTTTAAAGATCTTAAGCTATATTATTCTAATTCTATGATGAGCCTTAAGGAAGGAGACTATGAAGATGCCATAAAGGGTTTTTTATACCTTATCAATCATGGTATCGAACCTCAAAAATCCGTACTGGGCATAATTACTGCATACTCATGCCTTACCAGATACTCGCTGGCTATGAGAACTTATGAAAAATATAAGGAGTATTTTACAGATAATACTTCATACAGAAATATGTTTATTGAAATGATGACTTCCCTCTTGATGAAAGAAACAAGTTATTTAAAGAAGAATGCAAGGGGATATTTTACTGGCATTCTGATGGCGAAACGCATGAAGGATGTTCATGAAGCATATCTTTCTGATTCAAATAATCTATTAGCAGCCATACTTATATGTTTCTGGTATGCTGTATTAGGAAAAAGACCTCATGATACTGAGTTGATGATGAAAGATTTTTTGCATAATGGATACATTGATGATGAGTTTAGATGGAAATTATTAGAAAAGCTTGCAATTACTGATAAAGAGCTTATGGAAGACATAACTATTGCGGGACTTTTTAAAAGAATACCTAGATACCTTGACCATTCATACATTAATCTTCTTCTCTTCTCCAGCCTGTCTGGTAATGACCTATCTTCAGCTAGAGAAAAAATCGAAGTACAGCGTATGAATGGTGTTGAGTTATCTGATGATGTCATGTGGAATTATATTGATTTATGCGTTGAAAATAATGACATAGATGATCTTGCAGTAAATTTCGCAAAAAGACTCTTTGCTAAAGGATGGATTGATCCCGCTGTTGCAAAAGTTTTCGGATATGCAAAAAACCATCTCAATATCTATAATGTAAATAATGAGATGAATGCTTTAGAGCTTTTCGGAATATAAATTGGTTTAATTATTTACAGACAGCTCAGAATATTAATAAATATACTGAGCTGTTTTTCATAAGGTATGTTCTCTTCTGATGGAAAATGCAAAAATGATATATATGGATATGCTGTTCTTGTGCTTCTTTCCAGAAGCCTGTAAAAGATATCGTTGCATACATATGTTCCTGCAGAGTATGAATTAGCAATCATTTGGTTTTCATATATTGAATCAGGGTATTCAAGAGTTGCTATTAAGGCTACATCTGCTCCTTTTACAATAACGCTGTCTTTTAATATAGTGCCAGAATTATCTGCAAGAGCAGAACTGGCAATGTTCAATGCAATTTTTTCAATAGAAATGTATTTTCTTGATGCAGCCATTCCTGTTGCGATAACTATATCTGGATTAATTCTCACAATTTCTTTATCAAGAGTATTAAAAGCCGTTTGGTATGTTACATCCAAAACGGCTTTGTATATTTCGTTCTCATTTATTATTTTCGGAAGATCCGTTAAAAGTTTCTGTGTTATGTTCTCTTTGAATCCGGCAAAAGGACAAAAACCTGATATTAATATCTTCATTTTAAAGGAACTAGTTTTAATGCATTTTCAAAGTAAATCTTATTTTTCACTTCCTGGCTAAGATTTAAAGATTCTATAAGTTCCTGATGTCTAGAATCGAAATAATCTCTGGCATAAAGTATCCTGTCTTGGTAATTGTTTATGAACCAGTAAGCATTATCAAGATCTCTGTTGAAAGCATTCCATCCGCTACCAGCAGACATGTCACAATAAAGGTTACTATATTTCTCTAATAGTTCTGCAATCTTTCCACCTTTAACAACAGGTCCTTTTGGATAAGACAGTTTATCAAACTGGTCATCATTAGACATATGAGCCCAAAATCCGGGAGCATGACCTAAAAAAACTGTCTCAGGGCATTTTTTAAGTACTCTTTCTAATACATCAATACCACCACCATACCAGAAATTTGGCCATCCGTTAGACCATGGCTTATTGAATTCATAATCAAAATGCATAGTTACTGGCAGCTTTAATTCTCCCGCTGTCCTATACAGTCTGATAGCATCAAAATCATCATACATCATTCTGACTTTTAGCTCACCGCAAACCTGAACTTTGTGGATTAAAGTCGCTGCTTTCAAATTGTTTATCGCATCGGGATCTCTTGGATCAGGACAGTAACCCAGAACAAATTTTTCCGGATATGCTTTTTTATATTCCAGGCCGGCTGCAAAAGGAATAGGTCCATTACTTAGATAGCTAGTAAGCGCGCCATTATAGTTCTCATATTCATGTCTTGGACATTCCCATGATAAAAGCCATGTAACGTCGATATTATTTTCGTCCATGTTTTTAATAAATCCATTTAAATCAGTCTTATGCCAGTCAGCATGGTTATGAGCATCAATAATCATTGTTCCAGTTCTCCTTTTCCAGTTAGATTAAGTATATCATCATTTTTCACTTCTTCTATTTCTGCTTTATAATATTTTTTAATTTCATCAAGTTTGACCATATCAAAAGGAGTTAGCAATGACACTGCTATTCCATTCTTCATTGCTCTTCCTGTTCTGCCTATTCTGTGAACATACTGCTCTTTATCATCAGGCAGATCAAAATTTATGACAGCATCAACATCAGTAATATCCAACCCTCTGGCAGCCACATCTGTCGCAACGAGCACATTAAGCTTTTCGTCTTTGAATGCTCTTATTGTTTTCTCTCTTCCAGTCTGTGATTTTCCGCCATAAATACAGTTTGCAGAATAACCTTTTTCGCGCAGATCATCTGTAAGCATCCTTACCATGTTTATAGTATTACAGAACACAAGCACTTTATAGAATTCATTGTTGTCCAATATCGTTTCAACAGCTTTTATCTTGGCACGCATATTATGGACTATCACGCTGTACTGATTGATATCAGGTTTGTTTTCATTATTTTCTTCAACAGTAATTTCAACAGCATCTCTCTGATAAAGCCATGATATATCCATGACTCCCATTGACATTGTTGCTGAAAGAAGAGCCAGATTCCTTCTATTTGGCATCATATTTAGTATTTTGGTTACTTCATCAATAAAACCCATGTCCAGCATTCTGTCAGCTTCGTCCAGAACAGCAGTCCTGACATTGCTTATGTCAATCGTTTTACGATCAATATGATCTTTTAATCTTCCAGGTGTTGCAACTAGAATCTGAGGATTCCTTTTCAACGCCCTTATCTGTCCTTCTATTGGTTTTCCTCCATATATCGCTTCAATCTTCACCTTTGGGATGAATTCGGATAGGTCTTTAAGTTCTTCACATATCTGAATAACGAGTTCTCTTGTAGGAGCTAATATCAAAGCCTGAATTTCCTTATTCTCATAATCCAGCTGTTCAAGCAGCGGTATTCCAAATGCAAATGTTTTTCCTGTACCTGTCGGAGCTTTTGCAATAACATCTTTAAACTCCATTAACGGAGGAATGACGCCTGATTGTACAGTAGAAGAATAAACATATTCTTTTTTGTTTAATGCCTGTATTATACCTTCTGACAGACTCAAATCATCAAATTTAGTACCGGAATAACATGCTTTCTGTTTTTCTTCATCAGGATTTATAGGTCTTTTTCTGAATTTTGTCGGTTCCTTGTAAATACGGTCTGGCTTTATCTCATATTTTCTGTTCTTAGTAAAACTACCTTTTCTTTTAAAAACGTTTTTTCTTTTGTTGTCATTAATTTCTGAATTATTCATATTACCTTCTATTTTTCAATTCATCTGCTATTTGTTCAAGTGATACATTCTTTTCGACAAGCAGTACCATAAGGTGGTATAAGAGATCAGAGACTTCGTATATAATTTCATCCTTTGAATCATTCTTTGTTGCAATAATGGTTTCTGATGCCTCTTCACCAACTTTTTTCAATATCTTATCTATACCTTTGTCAAAAAGATAACAAGTGTATGATCCTTCCTTTGGGTTCTTCTTTCTGTCTAGTATAACCTGATACAACTCATTCAATATATCATTCATTTTCTTCAATCTCCCCATTTTCGTTCAAATGCCTATAGAAACAGGATTTAGATCCAGTATGACAGGCATTCCCTTTTTGCTTTACAAGATAGATAACAGAATCTTGATCGCAATCAACAAGCACCTTAATAACCTTCTGAGTATTTCCGCTTGTTTCGCCTTTTATCCACTCGCTGTTGCGAGAACGGGAAAAATATGTAGCGTCTTTTGTTGTAATCGTTTTCAGTATCTGCTCTTTCTTCGCATATGCCATCATCAGAACCTGATTAGTATCAGCATCCTGGCAAATGACAGGTATTAATCCTTTATCATCAAACTTAAGATCAAGCATCGATAATTCCTTTCATATAGTTACAGCTTATAGCTATGCTTTTTTCCACTGGCATATCGAACTTTTCCTGTTCCATAATACACCAGCTAATTTTATCTGATGTCTTAAGAATGGATGGAAAATTAATTATTCCTTTTCCAACTTCTATGTCCATTCCGTCTTTCGTTATATCCTTGAAATGCAATAAATCTAGTCTGTCTTTATACTTTATGCAATATTCTACAGGATTTACCCCTCCTCTAACCGCCCAATATGTATCAATTTCCAAAACTATATCATGGATAGTATTTTCAGCCAGTATATCAAAAAGCCTCTTGTCTTCATCAGTGATTAAAAACTCAAAAGCATGATTATGGTAGCCTATTTTGATGCCATACTTTTTTGCGTTTTCGCTTGCAATATTAAGGTACTCAGCTACGGTCTTTATTCCATCTGCAGTATGAAACTTATCAGAAATATATGGCACAACGACATAGCTATTGCCAATAAATGAATTATATTCCATAGTCTCATTGAATTTATCAACAACAGAATTCAAGCCTGAGTGGCTTCCTGCAGGCAAGATGCCTAAATCATCAATGTATTTTTTTGTTTCAATAGCTTCCTTGCCATAAAATCCTGCAAATTCTACTCCATCATACCCTACCTGTTTGGCAATATGCAAAGCATGATAAAAATCCTGTTCTGCAATTTCCTTGATTGAATATAGCTGTAATGCTGTTCTTGGCATAATGTCCTCCGTTATGTCTTTGCCTAATATGGCTTCCTTGTGATTATTATATACTTCATATGATTGCTTTTCAAATTACAAAAGCGATATCTTATACATGACTATGCCTGCTGCACATGCTGCATTTAAAGACTCAGTCATGCCCTGCATAGGTATTGATAATGTTTTTGTCAGATATTTTTTTATACTTTTATCTAATCCATTGGACTCATTACCGATTACTAGCGCACAATGCTTATCAATTGTACTTTTTTCTATATCCTGACCTTGAGCATCTAATCCATAGATTGTATACTCTGCCTTTAAAAGTACGGCAAACACCTCTTCAGATACTTTAATATATGGCACTCTGAAAAGGGAACCCATGCTAGCTCTTATTGCTTTCTCATTATATAAATCTGCACATCCATCAAGAGCGAAAACACAACCCATACCAAATGCTTCTGCGCTTCTTACCATTGCGCCTGCATTTTTCGGATCGTTAATCCTGTCCATTACAAGAACAGGCTGTCCTCTTTTTATAACATCAAAAACATCCCATTTTATGGGACGTCCAAGCGCCAGAATACCTTCAGGATTAGTCATATATGACAATGATTCCAGTATCCCGTCTTTTATGAGGTATATTTCCTTTACCGGAAGCTTGTTAACATAAGACATATTATTCTGGTAAAATGTATCGCTTACATATGCTTCAGTAATCTTTACATGACTTTTTATCGCTTCATCAACAAGCTTTCTGCCTTCGATGAAAAAAAGGTCCTCTTGCTCGCGGACCTTTTTCTTATCTAAGCTTTTCAGTCTTTTGATTTTTTGATTGTCCTTGGACTCTAAACGGTTCATTAATCTTATTACTTAACTGAACTGACAAGTGTTGCAAAGCCCTGTGGATCATTTACTGCCATATCAGCAAGAACTTTTCTATTAAGTTCAATACCGCTTCTTTTAAGGGCTGATATGAATTTTGAATAACTCATTCCATTAATTCTTGCAGCAGCATTTATTCTTGCAATCCAGAGCTGTCTGAAATTACGCTTGTTTGCTTTTCTTGCAGCATATGCATAACTTAATGATTTCATAACCTGCTGTTTTGCTATTCTGAAATTCTTGCTCTTGTGTCCGAAATATCCCTTAGCGAGCTTTAATACTTTTTTATGTCTTCTGCGTGTGGTTACACCGCCTTTTACTCTTGCCATTTGTCAATTCCTCCTTATTTGTATGGGATAAGCTTTTTAATTGTTGGTGCGTCTGCTGCTGATGCGAATGCAGCATCTCTGTTATCTCTTTTAGCTCTCTTAGTCTTAGATATCAGTCTGTGTCTTCTAAAAGCATGTCCCATCTTTATTTTCCCGCCTCCGGTTACTGAGAACCTTTTTTTTGAAGCGCTGTGTGATTTTAGTTTCGGCATATTCATATCCTCCTATAATTTCTTTGGTGCCAATATAACTATCATATGTCTGCCTTCAAGTTTTGGCGCTTTTTCTGCTGTGCCGTATTCAGAACATGCTTGCGTGAACTTTTCAAGAACTTCCGCTCCCATTTGCGTTCTTGTCATCTCACGCCCTCTAAATGACAGGCTAACCTTTACTTTGTCGCCATCTGCAAGAAATTTGCAGGCATTTTTGATTTTAAAATTTATATCATGCTCGTCTATTCCCATTTTTAGCCAGATTTCTTTAAGCTCCATAGTTTTTTGCTTTTTTCTGGCTTCTTTTTCCCTTTTGGTTACTTCGAACATGAACTTGCCATAATCGATTATCTTGCAAACAGGCGGTGTCGCGTTTGGTGATATTTCCACCAGATCAAGTCCGGCTGTTTCACTAAGATGTAAAGCATCTTTAATTGGCATTATTCCTACTACTACACCATCAGATCCTATCAGCCTGATTTCTGGTGCTGTAATATCTTCGTTAATCCTATACTGGGTTTTGGTACTTTTTTGAGCTGCTATTGTAATTACCTCCATAAATTTAATGGTCCTGCAGAAACTAATCCGCAAGACCACATAACAATTAATGCAATATGTTTACCCGTTTTGTACAGAGACATTGGGGTGAGAAGGGATTACTTCTGCTTTCCTTTTGATATGGTATCATAGCAAGTTACTCTTGTCAAACACTATTTTTCGAATTTTATTGAATTTTATGATAATAAAACACTTAATTGATTATTTCGTATAATGATGCGGCATCCTGTTTTTTCACTTGTTCGCAAACATCATTTATTTTCACCTTGATTGAACTATTTGAAAATCTTATCTCCAGAATATCGTCTTTTTTTATCTGATATGAAGGTTTTACTGCTTTATCATTTACAAAAATCTTCTGTCCTTCACAAGCTTGATTAGCAACTGTTCTTCTCTTAATCAATCGGCTGACTTTTAGAAATTTATCTATTCTCATTTTTCGCCTCGTCCCAAAATTTATCCAGCTCTTCAATAGTCATCTGCTTCATATCTAGTCCTTTATCATTACAGGTGTTTTCCACATGTGTAAATCTACTTATAAATTTTTCTGATGAAGCATTCAGGCTCTGTTCAGGATCAATATCTAAAAATCTGCAGACATTGACTACAGCAAAGAGCAAATCTCCCGCTTCTTCCTTTTGCTTATCAAGGATATTAGCTTCAATTGCCTGTTTTAATTCATTAGTTTCTTCATATACCTTATCTAAAGCTCCAGAAATATCCGGCCAGTCAAACCCGACTCTTTGCGCCTTAGTCTGTATTTTATATGCTCTCATTAAAGCAGGAAAATTCTTAGGGATTTTTTTCATACTGTCTGCTTCGCTTTCATAACCTTTTTCCTGTATTTTAAGCTTTTCCCAGCTTCGCAGAACCTGTTCAGATGTGTCAAACTTCTCATCTCCAAAAATATGTGGATGCCTATAAACGAGTTTCTTACATATAGCATCAGTTATGTCATCCATACCGAAAGTACCTTCTTCATTACCAATCTGTGCATGAAAGACTACCTGTAGCAGTACATCTCCAAGCTCCTCAGTAATTTTATCGATGCTTTTTTCTGAGATTGCATCACATGCCTCATAAGCTTCTTCTATCAGACATTTAGTTAATGATTCATGTGTCTGCTGTTTATCCCATGGACATCCATCTTCACTTCTTAATTTTTTCATTATCTCAATCAGGTCATTGAAGTTATATTTCTTATCCATTCACTAATCCCTTTTCTACATAAGCAGTTTTTGCTTGGCAATTACAACTCTATCAATACCCTGAAGGTCCTTTAGTATCTGGATATCTTCATATCCCTGCTTTATAAGTATTTCTTTTATCTGATTTGCTTGATTGTAACCAACTTCAAACATCAGATATCCGCCAATGTTTAAAAATGCTTTTGCATTTGATGCTATTGCCTCATAGAATTCTGTACCTTCCTCGCCTGCTAGTAAAGCCAGCTTCGGTTCATAATCAGACACCTGTCTCTCTAATGCAATATACTCATGTTCAGGTATATATGGAGGATTGGAAACAATAATGTCAAACTTGCCTTCTATGCTTGAGAACAGGTTGCTTTGCATTGCAAAACAATTACTCTTAACATCATTTCTTAATATATTCCTTCTGCTTATCTCAATGCATTTTTCGGAAATATCGCTCAAAATAACTTTTGACTGTTTTAACTTCTTTGCTATGGATATACCTATACATCCACTTCCGCAAGCTAAATCAAGTATTACAGGTTTTTCCAACCTATCTCCAGCAGAAATAGCGTTTTCAACCAGTATTTCTGTATCATTGCGAGGAATAAGCACATTCTCATTTACATAAAATTCATTACCGTAAAAGTATGCTTTCTCCAAAATATATTCTATGGGTTCATTCTTCATGCGTCTTTTTGCGTATTCCAAAAGTAGTTTAGATTTATCTTCTTCAACTAATTCATCCTGATGCGCATAAAAATACGAAATATCCTTTTTAAATATTTCCTCAAGAAAATAATACATTTCCTTTTTATCATTAAAAAAACCGGAGTATGAGTTGATTAATTGTGATATTACCATTTCGCTTCTTCTTCATTTTTCGGCAGAACAGCATTGAAAGCCATAATTGCACATTCTATCATACCTTCATCT
>JBAZFL010000054.1:0-10118 GCA_041653455.1 Clostridia bacterium | reverse complement strand
CCGTCGTCAACCTCAGAAGCTTTTTCAGCTATATTATCTATTCCGGAAGTATCTTTATCTCCATAACGTACATTTATGTATTCATCCGTGAATTCTTCAAACACATTATTAACAAGAGCATCTCCGTTCTCATAAACTTTCAATTTATCCAGTACCTGCTCAGGCGTATCCGCTTTGGTAACGTTGATTTTCTTGTATTTCAATCTCTCTAATGCAAATCCGTACAAATACCTGACCTTTTCTTTATAAGTATCCAAGGTTTTCAATCCGCTAATCGTATATTTGTATCTTGCAGTTCTTCTTAACCTGTCAAGATGCTTCTTTTCTTTAGTAAATTCTACAATTTCTTCGAATTCCTCATTTTCAATTTCCTTCTTTAATTTTTTCCCGCCCGAAAAGGTATCATTTGCTTTTGCTGCAATCCATCTTACAAGCTGTATTATCTTTTTTACCAGAAAGTAAATCACTATTGCTATTACAAGGCTGGAAATTACAATCAGAATCGTTTTTGCAACAGGATTTAAAGGCGGGCTCATCTGAGGCGGCCCATCTTCAACAACCTCTTCTGCAACTTCAGTAACCTGCTCTACATCAATTTCTTTGTAAAGCTTGTAAAACTGGTTTATTATCCAATTCACTACTGCGAAGAAGGTTTTTATTATCCAGTCTGACATTTTAGTAAATGTATTGCGGACAACGAAAATTATTAAGTATAATGTAAAGAAAATCATAATAAGAAAATCATTTCTTCTTCTAATTAATTTTTTGTTCTCTACATTCACGCGTTTTGATAAAATGAACATCTCCTCAATCTTTATTCTGTTTATTATAAACAGGAAGAATAGAAGATAGAGCGAACCGAACAACCAGACAGGATCCTGATAAAAGCCATAAGGACCAGAGACAAAAGCACTGAACATGGATATCGCTATCGGAATTATTGCCATATACAGCATCTTTCTATTTGCTGTCTGAGTATAATCAAAAATACCATTTCCGATTCCTAAAATGAAGTAAAAAGAAGGTAATAATGCAAAGCCGAAAAAGACATCGATAAATTCATATGAAAGCACAAATCCCAAAATTAAAAGTAAAACAAAAGGTATTATGGCAAAAAGATATGAAGGCTGCAACAGTATCCTTACCTTATCAACATCCGCTCTGACAATGTCTTTTCCTCTTTTTTCATAATAATCTACAATCATTATTCCAGAAATAGTTCCTATAAGCATCATTATGAAGCAGAATCCAAGCCAGTAGTACACAGTTTCCGGATAAATGGAATAGTATATTGTAAATGTAAGTGCTCCAACTGAGCCCATATTTCCTAAAAGGGGTAGAAACTTACGCTTTATCTGTTTTTCCAGAACCAAATTAGACATAATACTCCCCTTCCTTTAAAAAATCTGTATTTCTATCCAACAGGAATACTTCCATACCCCTGCTGGAAACTGCATCAGATGTGTAATTAAGTATTAGAAATTTCACAGTATTACCGTTTCTTCTTAGAATATCAGCTTTTTCAACTATCTCATCGTTAAGGTAAGCAGATACAATGTAGACCTGGGTGTCATATACTTCATCATAATGCTTTTCTATGAATTCGGGAAAATCTAAGCGATTCTTAAGTATAAGTTCTGCAAGTATTACCTTTAAATGCCTCATATGCTCAGGACCTGATATTGAATCAGAGAATATCATTTCATCAGGATTTGACAATATTCCTGCATTAGTGCCTAACCGCAAAGGAAAACCCATTCCGTACCCTCGTTCCAAAATTGTGTTAACTACTTTGATCCCAAGCTCTATTACATCTTTGTACTTTACATCTATATATTCCAGTGCATATGACTTGATGTTTAAAAGCACTGTGATTCCTTTTTTAGCAGTAAAATCATTTTCTCTTACCATAAGCTTCTGCATTCTTGCAGTAGCTTTCCAATTGACACGGTTTAATGGGTCTCCCTGGACGTATTCTCTTGTACCTTTTATAATAAAAGGATCGTCCAGAATGAACCTTTTTACCATCATATCACCCAATAGGTCCTTATTTGAGAAGAAAGCTTCCTCCAGACGCAATATGCCAGGAAACACCATAAGCCTTGCATTTGCGGGAAAAGCTTCTGAATCCTGCATAGCGCCGAGAAGGTCCCCTGCCGTAAGAGTTGTGTTAACAATAGTGAATACCCCTCTTTTTGCACACCTTGTGTACCATCGTCTTGTGACTTTCTGGTGCCCCTTAAGGCTGAAACCTGAAGAAACGCAACGTTCTTCATCAATTATCGATGAACTTGTATTTGCGAACTGCAACCATTTTGATGCGTGAATATCTGCTTTAAGCCATGGCACGAAAACGTTTTTATTGTTGTTTATAACCTCATCTATAAATATGTCATCACCTTCGTAAGCTTCCTCCTGGCTGAATTGAAGCGTGTAATCTATTTTTCTGAGCACAAAGAATTTGAAGAACATAATCTCAGCTGCAAAAAATATTACAAGGCTTATGACAATAAGAATCAGTTCCATACTATATTATACTTCCTCTGTTGGAACAGGTACTGTGTTCAATATTTCTTCTATTACATCCATAGTTCCTTTTGCACCATAAGACAAAGAGTGTCCCTTTAACATTACTCTGTGCCCCATTACGTTCGGTGCGACTTTTTTAACATCTGACGGAATGACAAAATCCCTTCCGTTTACCGCGGCATATGCTCTTGCAGCTCTCATAAGAGCTAGGCTTCCTCTTGGACTTAAACCAAGAATAAGCTTGGTGCTTGTCCTTGTTGCTGACACTATTCGAACTATGTAATCTTTTATATCATCAGGCACACGTACTGTGCTCACCGCCTGCGAAGCTTCAACTATTATATCTCTTGATGCGACGCTCTTAAGCTCAGTAAGCGGCATATCCTTTTCAAATCTGGTTAGTATCGCTATTTCTTCCTTCTCATTAGGATAACCGATGGACAGCCTCATGAAAAACCTGTCCATCTGTGCTTCTGGCAAAGGAAAGGTTCCCTGTGTTTCCAGCGGATTCTGTGTTGCTATTACAAAAAATGGCTCATCGAGTCTGTATGTAACACCATCTGCGCTAATCTGGTGTTCTTCCATGCATTCCAGTAATGCTGACTGCGTTCTCGGTGTAGCTCTGTTAATTTCATCTGCAAGCACTATATTTGTAAATAAGGGTCCTTTCTTGAATTTGAAATCCCCTTCTTTTTGATTGAAGATACTGACGCCTGTTAAATCTGAAGGCAATAAGTCCGGGGTAAATTGAACTCTTGCAAAATGTGCATCTATAGATTTAGCTAAGCTTTTTGCTAACATGGTTTTTCCTAATCCGGGAACATCCTCCAAAAGGACATGCCCGTTACAAAGCACTGATACAAGAACCAGATCAATGATATCGCTTTTACCGATAATTACTTTTCCAATATTATCCCTGATGCTTGCAGCAACTTCCTTAACTTGTTTTATATTCAATTTGCACCTCCGTATTGTGATGGCTTTCCATTTGCTTATTATATAATTAATATTATTAGCTATACAATGTGATTATTATAACAAATTTTGCATAATCCTAATATTATACTGACTTAATCAAGTAAAACCGGCATAAATCCTACATAATCAGCAGAGACTAAAGTCTGCCCGTTTTTGATATAACTGCCTGGTCTGATTCCATGAAGATGACCGAATACGCAGTGTTCAATATTATATTGAGCCATAAGATACAGCAGCTCTTTTTCCGGCGGGTAATGGAATACTGCTATTGTTTTCTTTGTTTTATCTTTTATACTCTCATATGAGATAGAAAAACGCATTATTTCCCTGTTTACAATTTTCTCATCGGCATCTTTTAGATCATACCCTTTCGTACCGCAGTAATTCACGTTTTCTATCTCAAATGAGTTATTGTAAAGAAAATCAATATTGCTAAAATTGTTATCCTGCAGAAACCTCATAAGCTTATTCCGAGTCTCCCACCAGTAGTCATGGTTACCTTTTAATAATACTTTCTTTCCGTTCAAACTGTTTAGAAATTCAAAATCCTTAACAGCTTCATTAAGATACATAGCCCAGCTGAAATCTCCGGGTATTATTACCGTATCCTCGTTATTAACAGTATTCTGCCAGTTTTTATACAGTGTTTCTTCATATCCTGCCCAACCAGAACCAAAAACATCCATAGGCTTGTTGGTCTGAAAAGAAAGGTGAAGATCTCCTATTGCATAAACAGCCATTTATCCTCCCTGCGGTTTGTGAAAATAGTTATAAATCGTTTTTGCTCTTTTAATGCCTATTCCTTTTACATCAGCTATCTGCTGCTCACCGGCAGCTTTTATCCCCCTAACAGAACCAAAATGCTTAAGCAGTGTAGCTTTAACATTCTCCCCTACTCCCGGTATATTGTCAAGTTCTGACTCATATACCTTTTTCGTTCTTTTCTTTCTATTAAACTCTATTGCAAATCTGTGCGCTTCATTCTGTATGGAGGATATAAATACAAATAGGTTCATGTCTTTTTCCAGATCATATTCCTTTTGGTTGTATATAAGCGCACGGGTTTTATGTTTGTCGTCTTTTACCATTCCAGCCACCGGAACTTTCTCTTTTACTATATCCAGCACTGCAGAAACCTGATTCTGCCCTCCATCTATCAAAAATAGATCAGGCAGATCCTCTCTACTCATCCTTCTTTCCAATATCTCTCTCATAGAATCGGTATCAGAACGGGTCTTATCCCCTTTTATTATGTATCTTCTATAACCATTCTTGTGCGGAATGCCATCTTTAAATACCACTTTAGATGCAACTGCATCCTGTCCTGAAAGATGCGATATATCAAAAGCCTCAATAACATCAGGAATTGTCTCCAAACCTAAAAATGCAGCAAGTGAATAAACCATGCTGGTATCTGCAGAATTCTTTATCTGTCCCATGTAAAGTTTCAATGTGACTGCTGCATTCTCATATGCAGCATCAGCCAGTTTTTTAAATTTCCCTTTTTGCGGAACACTTACCCTGACTTTTCGTCCCGCATTATCTGAAAGCCATTTTTCGATATCTTCTCTGTTTGATATATTGTTATATAAAACAATCTCTTTTGGAGCTTTCATGTCATAAAACTGCCTTAAAAACTCATACCCTATATCTGTTTTTTCTATCTGTTCATGCCGTATATTGATAGTTCTTTTATCAGACACCTTTCCGTTCCTAATATTCATTATGAAAAAAGATACGAAATCCTTCATTTTCGCATACGCGACAACATCCAGTGAATTCTGTTCAGTATCCAGAGCATAGCTATCTGATATAGTTGTCAGAATATTAATTCTGTCACGGTAATATGCAGCTTTTTCGAAATTGAGTTCATCGCTTTGTTTCTGCATCTTATCCTTGTACTCTTCAACTAATTTCTGACCGTTGCCTGATAGAAACCGTATAGCTGAATCAACCGCTTCTTTATACTTCATTTTGTCGCAAGCTTTGGAACAAGGAGCAAGACAAAGGTGCATATCATAGTTGATGCACGGTCTTTTAGCCATATTTTTACACGAACGGAGCATGAATGCGTTTTGCAGCAGAGTTACAGTGTTTTTTTGTGATACCCTGTTTGGATAAGGACCGAAGTATCTTGCATTCTTATCCCCTTTTTTCCTTGTCACATAAATACCCGGGAACTCCTCTTCTGTAGTAATCTTTATATATGGATAGGATTTGTCATCCTTCATAAGGATATTATATTTGGGTCTTAGAGACTTTATAAGATCACTCTCTGTAAGAAATGCCTGTCTTTCATTATCAAGCACTATATACTCAAATGTTTCTATATTGCTTACCATTTTTCTGGTTTTATGAGAATGTCCAGATATGTTCGTAAAATATGAGCTGACTCTGTTCTTTAAATTTACGGCTTTTCCGACATATATAGTCTCGCCTTTAATATCTTTCATCAGATAAACGCCTGGTTTTTCAGGAAGAGTAGATAGAAGATAAGAAATATTTTCGTTAAAAGCGGTCATTTACAACTCCTTCCACATAATGATTGCATCTTCCATAGTGTCTCTGTAATATTCCTTGCGTCTACCGTTTTTCATAAACCCGAACTTCTCATAAAGTTTCAAAGCATTATCATTATGTTCCCTTACTTCAAGTGTCATCCTCTTAATACCTACATGTTCACTGTACTCTATAAGAGAGGATAAAAGATTTGTTCCGACACCTAGATGACGATATATCTTATCCACAGCAATATTTAATATATGAGCTTCATCCAGAACATGCCACATTCCGATATAACCTATAACCTCTTTTTCTGAACTTGCTACTAAATAATATGAAATCGGAGTCTTGTATATATCTTCATAAAGACTTTCATATGACCAGTAATCAGTGAAAGTCTCTTTTTCAATCCTGAATATTCCATCTAGATCATTTATATCAGCTTTTCTGATCTCAATCTTCATTGTCTCTGTTGCTTCATCCTTACAGCTCCGGATTCTCTTAAATAGAAAGGTTCTGCTGTGAACGGATCTTTCATACATTCCTCAGAAACAAGCAGATATGCTCTTTTCAGGTCAACAAAATCCCTTTCTGCACTGTATGGCAAAACCCGGTTATTTAGAACATCCAAGAATCTGGATATATACTTTTTCTGAGCATCACCGCTTAACACAATCAAAGCCTTATCATCCTTCATACATAGGCTCATTGTTTCCTGTATAACCATATCTATATGCTTGGCTGCATAAGGAACGGTTCTTCTGTATATCCCTTTTTCGGATTCATAATAAGCTGTAAAAACTTCATTGTTTCTAGCTTCAATAAGAGGTATGGATATAACATGCCTTTTTGCAGGTTCTATATTAGCTAGTACATCAAGCGTATTCAGAGCATAAAAAGGAACATTCAGCGTATATGCAATTGTTTTCAAATATGTGAGACCTATTCTGACTCCTGTAAATGATCCAGGGCCATATACGCATGCTACCGCATCAAGCGATTTGAAATCCAATCTGGATATGCTTAATACCTGCTCCACAAGTTTCGGGAACATTACGGAGTGAGGCTCCTCTCCATGAGACTGCATATATGCCAATATATTTTCTTCATCTGCAATTGCGGCTGAAGCCGTCTTTAAGCAGGTATCACCTATCAGTATTTTCATATATGTGTTTTGCCATCCTATCAATTGATTCGTTGTCTGCTGTTATGAATAACAGTCTCTTATTCTCTTCATTGCATTTTTCGATATAAATACTGACATACCCTTCAGGCAGTACCTTAAGTATATTTTCTGCCCATTCAATCATTGTTATTCCGACAGGTTCAAGAATTTCCTCTATGCCTATGTTATAAGCATTTTCCTCATCTTCCAGTCTATATGCATCCATATGGTAGAAAACCTTATCTTCATTTTTGTATACATTCAGAATATTGAATGTAGGACTTGTTATATGCTTATTTATACCAAGACCTGCTGCAATTCCTTTTGCAAGGTGTGTTTTCCCTGCTCCAAGATCTCCGCATACTGCAATAACTCTGTTTTCAAAAACATCTGCAAGGACTTTCCCAATATTTATTGTATCTTCTTCACTGCATGTCGCAATGGCGTATGTCTTACTCATTTGTGTCATAGCTTCTCCTGACAACTATTTTATTCTAAAGTCGGGATATAAACAAGGCAGGTTCTTACCCTGCCATAAATTTTAATGAAAATGATAATAAAGCAGGTTATTACCTGCCATTTTTAATCTTTACCGGCATATACAGATTAATCTCAATATCGTTAATAGGTTCCTTCTCTCTCCATCTGCAACACAGAAGATGCTCTTCAAGATACTGATGGCTGCCATGTGAATACCCGCTTAGGTGCAGCCATTCCTTAAATCTTTCCCATGTCTCCACTATATGACTGACTGTCGTAGAAGCTACTACATACTGTCCTTTCTCTAAAATCATTTCTTTCACAGGACCATCTGAAAAAACATGATTATCTCCAACCGTTATACATACAGTATATTTATATGTCCCATCACTTTTTATTGAATCAGGAACAGTAAAACCGAAAATTCTGAACGCGCAGAATCTGCATAAAAGGTTATTTTTTAACACATATTCCATAATAACTTCACAAGCATCGTTTTCCGGTTCTTTTCCATAACTTGTATAAGCGGCTACCCTCATCCGATGAGTAGGCTTTAGCAGCCTTATATCCGGAAATTTTTCAATGAGTAGTGGATCCTGTTGGCCATAATACATTTCTCTGACATCAATTTTTGAAAATGAATAATTAATATTCTGATCCTGATACTCCGATGGGAGATATCCTGTATTGCTTCTGAATATCATTCCAAAAGCTTCAGTACTGCTAAAGCAGTATTTCTTTGTCAGATCCGTAACATTTATTTTCTTCTGCTTAATATCCTTTACTGCAAGAGAAATCTTCCTTTTCCCTATATAATCCTGTACTGTATAACCAGTTACTGCATAGAAAAACCGTGCATATTCAGTATTGCACATTTTAGCGGCACCAGCAGCATCCTCAATTTCAATATTTCCGTCAAGGTTATCTTCAATAAATTCTATTGATTTTTGTATCCTGTCATAGTAATTCATTCTGCCCCTCATATTCCATGTAAAAATAATTATACAATAATCTATAGAAATTGTTAAGATAGCGTTTAGAAAAACGGTTAAGCTGGTGCCATATGAGGACAGGTTATTTATCACTTTGTATAAACTAATCTTAATATACTGTGAGAAGGCATTGTAAAGTTATTATTTCTACCTATATTAAAAACTGTATCTTTGATATTATCCGGGTTTGAAAAGCTGTTAAAGCAGTGAATATCCTCAGAATATATTATATCTGCCTTTTCAATCACCCATGAATCATCAATAAGTATTTTTAAGTCTTTGCTTTTTAAATAATCTGTATTTACTATAGTTATTACTATTCTATCTTTCTCATTGTTTATAGATGCTATAATATCGAGATTATCATCAGGTTTATCCTTGTCAATGCTATTTAAAATATATTGCCCAATATGCTCTTTAAATATTTTAAATACATAGAAAGTCGGTGTCTTGTATGATTCTTTTCCCTCTGTTTCAAATAGACTCTGAAGGAGATTGGCAAGCTGAGTCTGCATTGCAAATTCAACTATATCGCAGTTCCTATAGAAAAGATGCATTGCACATGCAGCAAATATTCCATCTCTTAATGTTTGAATTTGCCTGGTTCCATTATCATTAGTTGCTTCTTTATGCCATAAACCCCATTCATCGAAACATATCTTTGTTTCATATTTTGGATTTGTATGCTCTTGTATGGTATTTCTGTGAATATCTATATCTGACTGATAATTTGATAAGGCTCTAATAGAGGCATAATATTCACTCTCATTAAAATCAATCGCTCCTCCGCAATCCTTGTAAGCTCCTTTTGCAGACCCTATATAATGATGAATTGAAAGATAATCTGGTCCTTTTGCCATTTGCTTTCTTGTTACATGGTCGAGATATCCTGCTACCCAATCATCCATTTTATGTCTCTTGCTCAATCCCAGACCAATTACTTTGAAATCTTTCCAGTATCCTCTGACAGATGTCATAAACTGCATATATCTTTTTGCATATGACACAGGATCGTTATAATCAATCCACCATACATTCTCATCAGTATTACCCATACCCCAATATTTTATCTTATATGGGGCATCATGACCATTTTGTGACCTTAAATACCCATATTTAGTATTTACAGATCCATTACAGTATTCAAACCAATCGAAAAATTCCTGAGCTGTACCAGTAGCAGTATTAGCTATAAGTATAGGTTCTGCATCTATTAACTCACATAATCTCATAAACTCATCAGTACCGAATTCATGATTCCATAAGTCTGTTGTTGTTGGAATAGGATGCATTCTGTCTTTTCTTGATTTACCAATCCCATCCTTCCAGTGATAATGGTCAGCACAGCATCCTCCAGGCCACCTTACTGCACTTATACCGGCTTCTTTGCACCCTTCGATGACTGAAAGCCTTATCCCGTCAATGTTCGGGATATCCGAGTTTTTGCCTACCCATATACCATCATAAATGAC
>JBAZFL010000053.1:0-10141 GCA_041653455.1 Clostridia bacterium | reverse complement strand
CCATGTAGTAACTGTCAATGATTATCTTGCAAAAAGAGATAGCGAATGGATGGGTAAATTATATAATTTCCTTGGATTATCAGTAGGGCTGATAGTTTATGGCATGTCAAAAGAGGAGAAACAGAATGCATATAATTCAGATATAACATACTGCACAAACAATGAGCTTGGATTTGATTATCTTAGGGATAATATGGTTACAAGAAAAGAAGAACTAGTGCAAAGAGAACTGCATTTTGCAATAGTCGATGAAGTTGACAGTATACTCATAGATGAAGCAAGGACTCCTTTAATAATATCTGGAGCTGGCGAGCAGTCTTCAGATATGTACAAGCGAGCTGATAATTTCGCAAAAACACTTAAGAAAAAAGTAGTAATAGAAGAAGAAAGTGGTGGAAAGCTTCAGCGGATAATGGATTTGACATCAAATGGCGAAGATGATGATTATTCAGAAGATAAACCTGACTACATATTCGATGAAAAAAATAGAACTGCTTCCCTTACACCAAAAGGTGTCGAGAAAGCAGAAAGATATTTTAATGTTGAAAGCCTTACTTCATATGAGAATACTGGATTGTTACATCATATTAATAATGCAATA
This sequence comes from Clostridia bacterium, assembly GCA_041653455.1. Classification (GTDB taxonomy): domain Bacteria; phylum Bacillota; class Clostridia; order DUPQ01; family DUPQ01; genus DUPQ01. The sequence continues at coordinate 9,540 of JBAZFL010000053.1, read as the reverse complement.
AAAGCTCAGAGCGTTATGACAAGGGATGTTGATTATGTAGTCAAGGATAATCAGATAATAATAATTGATGAATTCACTGGAAGAATGATGTTTGGAAGAAGATATTCGGAAGGTCTTCACCAGGCAATAGAAGCTAAGGAAAATGTTAAAGTCGAAAGAGAAAATAAGACTCTTGCTACCATCACATTCCAGAATTACTTTCGTATGTATCACAAACTATCAGGAATGACAGGTACTGCTTTAACAGAAGAAGAAGAATTCAGAGAGATATATAAACTTGATGTAATCGCCATACCTACAAACAGGCCTGTTATAAGGGAAGATTATTCTGATGTTGTATATAAGACCAGAAAAGCCAAATTAGATGCCATAGTGGCTGATGTGATTGAATGCTCACAGAAACAACAGCCTGTACTTATAGGTACCATTTCGATAGAGAAGTCAGAGGAGCTTAGTCTGCTTTTGAGACGTAGAGGAATCAAGCATGAAGTATTAAATGCAAAACATCATGAAAGAGAAGCTGAAATTGTGGCTCAAGCTGGAAAGGCTGGATCTATAACCATTGCTACAAATATGGCTGGAAGAGGAACTGATATCGTTCTTGGCGGTAATTCTGGCTATATGGCGATGCAGAAATTGAGGAAAGAAGTATTTGACGAAGATATACTCGTTCAAGCAGATGGTTATAATGAGACAGATGACGAAAGGGTAATTCAAGCACGAAATCTGTATCGGCAATATGAAACTGAATTCAAACAGATGATACAGGATGATCGAAATAAAGTATTGGAAAAAGGCGGATTGTACATACTTGCAACAGAAAGACATGAATCAAGAAGAATAGATAATCAGTTAAGAGGAAGATCAGGTCGACAAGGAGATCCTGGAATGAGTAGATTTTATCTTTCTCTTGAAGATGATCTTATGCGTCTTTTTGCTCAAGACAGGCTTTCTAATATGATGGATGTGCTAAAAGTTCCTGATGATATACCTATTGAAGCGAAAATAATCACAAATACTATTGAAACAGCTCAGAAGAGAATAGAAAGCATTAATTTCCAAAGACGTAAAACAGTTATTCAGTATGATGATGTAATGAATACTCAAAGAAATCTCATTTACAGCCAGAGAAGACAGGTTCTTGACGGCACGGATATGAAAGGAAGCTATCTGAAAATGCTTGAATCCGTATTGTCAAGATTTACTGAAGATTACTGCCAGAATCAGAAATCTTCAGACTGGAATATTGAAGAGATAAGGGAAAGGCTTAATGAACTTCTTCCGAAAGAGTATAATCCGATAAGGAATGATGAAACGGATTTATCAGAATATAATGCTAAAACATTTAAACAGATGCTGCTTGACAATTATACTCAAAACTACGAACAGAAGGAACAAGAGCTGGGTTCTGAGCTTCTTAGAGAACTGGAAAGGATAATTCTTCTTAGAACAGTTGATACGCACTGGATGGATCATATTGATGCCATGGATCAGTTGCGTTCAGGTATTGGATTAAGAGCTTTTGGTCAGAAAGACCCAGTAATGGAGTATAAATTCGAAGGTTATACTATGTTTGAAGAAATGACTAACAGCATTCAGCAGGAAGCCTTAAAGAGGATATTTTCTATACATAAGCAGACAGAAATTAAGAAAGAGGAAAATAAAATTAAGATAAATGCCCAACTTGCTCCTGATGATGTTCAGAAGCCAAAATCATCTTCTTCAGCAAGAATTGGTCGAAATGATTTATGTCCTTGCGGAAGCGGGAAAAAATATAAAAAATGTTGTGGAGCATAAAAGTATGAATTATAATGATGCGGTTGCATATATACATTCAGCATCTAAGTTTGGGTCAAAACTTGGTTTGGCGAATATTACAAAGTTGCTGGATCTTCTAGATAATCCTCATAAAGATTTGAAATTCATTCATGTTGCAGGTACTAATGGAAAAGGATCAACATGCAGCTATATTGCTCATATTCTGCATTCATCCGGATATAAGACAGGATTGTTCATATCTCCATATGTAGAAGCATTCGGAGAAAGAATTCAGGTGGATTTCGAGAACATTGATGATGAAAGTCTGATAGTGAATGTACAGAAAGTTAAGGATAATATCGATATTATGTTGGCGCAAGGCTATAATCATCCAACTGAATTTGAAATCGATACAGCAATAGCGATGTTATATTTCAAAGAAAAAGCATGCGATGTTGTAGTTTTGGAAGTCGGACTTGGAGGACGTTTAGATTCAACAAATGTTATTAGTTCACCATTAGCAACAGTAATATGTACTATAGAAAAGGATCACACAGCGATATTAGGAGATACTCTGGAAAAGATTGCTTATGAGAAAGCTGGTATTATTAAACATGATTCTCCTGTTGTTGTTTACGGAGGAAACGAGCAGTGTACATATGATGTAATAGAAGCTCAAGCTAATAAGATCAAAGCCCCGTATTCTGTAGTCAATTTTAATGAAATTTCAAATATACGCTACAATGAATACTGTTATACATTCGATTTTGAAAAATACAAAGATCTTATGATAAATATGTTCGGAGATCATCAGATTAAGAATGCATGTACTGCTATTAAAGCAATTGAAGCATCTTCACTTAAGGTTTCCGATAATGCAATAAGAACTGGGTTATATAAAACCAAATGGCCTGGAAGGTTAGAAGTATTATCTAGAAATCCGTTAATTATATGTGATGGAGCACATAATCCTGAAGGTATAAGGAGCCTAAAAAATACTATTGTTAAGTATTTCCCGCAAAAAAGGAAGATATTTGTTATGGCAGTTATGAGAAACAAAGAGTATGAAAAAATGATTGAAGACATATTCCCATTAGCTGATATTGCAATTGCAGTACGTCCTATGTATGACAGGGCACTTGAACTTGAAGTATTACAACAAACTATTCAAAAATACTGTAAAAATACTTATACATTTGATAAGATAGATGACGGATTGGATTATGCAGTAAGCCAAACAGATGAAAACACAATTATATGCACATTCGGCTCATTGTATTATATTGCGGATGTGAAAAATTACATAAGAAAAATGGGGCATTAAATGGATATTAATGAACTGCAGAAGTATCTTGAGAAAATTGATTTCAATGCATTGAGTAAGGACAATGTCAAATTAAGTGAGGATGATGCTTATGTAGGGGAATTATACAATAGTGCTATTGATAATATTAAGCAATATAATATTGATGTAGCTAGAATTAAACTTTCACGTGTAGTAAAACTTGATCCGACTTTTGAAAAAGCCAAAATTCTTTTAGAAAGAATTAACAGTCTTGAAAGTGATAGATCTTTGGGTGAAAAAATAGAAGAAGCTTTAGATAAGAAAGACGAAAAGGATAAACCAAAAGAAAAAAAACTTGTAAAAATGAATGAAAGGGACAAAATTAAATCTAAGTCTATAATGGATTTTTTACCTTTACATAAAAAAAACCTTTTCTCATCAAAGAAAAAAACAAAGATGACTCCTTTGACATTTATAAAATTACAAATGGTTGTTATTGTAACACTCCTTGTAATTATTCTAATACTTGTAATAGTAATCCTTTCCATGAAAAGCAAATATGATAACTACATATCACAGCAGCCTGATCTTCAAAAGCAGATTTCACAGCTACAATCAGAAAAACAGGAACTTTCATATCTTTATCAGAATACCGTCATTCAATATGAAGATACGATAAATAAACTTGAGGATAGTTTAAATTCCTCAGATTCAGTAATGCTGACCTCTAAACAGGAGGCTGATGTACTTTTACAGCAGAACAGATTGTATTATAGTAAATATCTTGCGCTTACTTTGAAATATAATGAAGCATTGAAAGTGCTAAATGAGATAGATTTATCTAAAGCCAGCTTTTCGTCGGATGAAAATCTTATGTATAACGAAACTATTTCAGAGTGCAAAAGAAATATTACTATTTCTTTATACAATTCAGGAAATAAACTTTATCAGGATTTGAAATACAGGGAAGCTTATGATAATTTCTATAGTGTTTGGGAAAATTATCCTGATTATGAATCTGCAGGAATCTGGGATAAGGATAATACATATTCTAATATTATTTTCGATTCGGTATATAAAATGTCAAAGTGCGCATTTGAAATAGGGGAATACAAAATTGCCATTGAAGGATATAGTTTTGTAGAAATAAGCCAATCAGAATTTGCAAAAGCTAATAAGGAAGGCATTATATATCACAGTGCTAAAGCATATGCAGGTATAGAAGATTATCTCAAGGCCGAAGAACTTTTCAAAAAAGTTATTAATGAATATCCGAATTCTGATCTAGTTACATATGCAAAGGAAAGGCTTATAATAGTACAACAAAAATTAGGGAGATAGTAAGAGGTATATTTTGAGCAAGAATGATTTTTTTGCAGCAATTGCTGATACAAACATAACTTATAGAAAAGATTTCATGGAAAAAAAACAGCCAGTACAAATACCGGATGTTTTTTTTGAAGAAACTAATGAGGAATTAGTAAGTCTAGAAAATACTTATACTGAAAATAATGACTTAAAATATAAAATGGATTTAGCAGAGTATAAATCAGGAATTTTGAAATTAAAAAAACAATACACCACCTATCTGACAAGAAGAAGCAGACAGGCAAATCAAAGAAAACGCTTTTATCTTAAAAATTTTGATTTCAGATTTGAAACTTCTGATGATTGTATAGACTTTTCTGCAGTTCTTAACGGGGATGGGGACTGGGAAAGAGTATCTATACCTCATTATCATGGTCCAACAGGAAAATGGATTTCTTTTTACAGAACAGTATTTGACTATGATAAGAATGATTTAAATGATTATCTTATATTTAAGGGGTCTGATTATCTTACTGATGTATATTTGAATGGAAGGCTTGTCTTGTCACATGAAGGCTTCTTTGCTTCTTTTGAAGAGAATATAACAAGATATCTGAAAGATAAGGGTAATACTCTTGTAATTAAAGTAGAAAATGATATAACAACTTTAGGCGAAAATAAAAGATTCGGAAAGAAAATATATGCTGCTACAGGCATTGGATGGGATGATCCTGATGAGGGATGGCATCACTGTCCTCCTGGAGGAGGTATATTTGATAATGTATACATAGAAAAAAGAAATGATGTTTTTATTTCAGATGTTTGCGTATACCCGGATATTGATGATGAATCTGCAAATATTAAAGTAGTCGTTAAAAATTCTAATCCTAAGAAAACAAAAATTAAAGTCAGCATATTTGCTGAACCATTTAATTTTGACAGTTCATATAGATATGAAGCTCATTTTGATAAACCAATTCACGATGGAGAAAATCACTATTACTTTGATATTGAAGTTAAAAATCAAAAGCTGTGGAATAATGAAACTCCTAACCTTTATTCACTAATTATAAGAGTAGATGATCATGATGAATACGAGCAGCATTTCGGGATGCGTGAATTTCACATGGATACAGCTAAAAAGCCATTTGGAACACTTTATCTGAATAATTCTCCAATTATGCTAAGAGGAGCAAATGAAATGGGTCATCTTCAGATATGTGTCATGAAAGAAGATTATGAGCAGCTTATAGAGGATATTTTAATTGCAAAATACTGCAACATGAATTACTACAGAATTACCCAAAGACCTGTCCAATCAGAAATATATGATTATTGCGATATGCTTGGCATGATGGTGCAGGTTGACTTTCCGCTATTTGGCCAGCTTGTTAAAAGCCAGGTATATGAAGCAGCAAGACAAGTCGGAGAAATGGAAAGACATATTAGGAGACACCCAAGTGTAATAATGGTATCTTACATAAATGAACCAACAGATCAATATAGATCTGAAACTTCGCATATTAACCTTAATAGGGCAGAAATGGAAAACTGGTTTGATATTTGTGACAGATTTATTAAACACGAAAATCCATATAGAGTAATAAAAAGGGTTGAAGGGGATTATGATCCTCCGACTTTCGAAGGATTGTCTGATTTTCATTGCTATAACATGTGGTATACAAATCATGCTATACCTATAGGAGATTTATACAAAGGTTATCTCCCAGCTTTAAGAAAGGATTGGAAGACTGGATGTGGAGAATATGGTACGGAAGGTTTGGATAATTTTAAGTTAATGAAAGAAAGATATCCAAAGGAATGGCTTCCGGAAAATGAAAATGATTACTGGTTACCAGACAAAATAGTCAAAGCACAAACAAATTCTATGCACGGTGATTGGTTTTATGAACAGGATAATATTAAGGATTGGATACTTTTTAGTCAGAATCATCAAGCAAAATCAGTCAGTATGATGACATTAGCTTTAAGAAGAAGGAGTGATTACATTGTACAGACTGCTTTGCATTTACTCATAGATGCATATCCTTCAGGCTGGATGAAGACAGTTGTAGGAGTTGACCGAGAACCAAAACCTGCATATTTCGAATTTAAGAGAGCACTTATTCCCTTCAAAATTAATCTTAGATGTGATAGATGGTCATGTTATAAGAATGATTTTATTGATGTGGAATGCTGGCTTCTTAATGACGAACCAAAAGCATACAAAGATGTAAAAATAAAAGCAGCGCTTTTTGATGAAAATAGAAACGTATTAAAAAAATATGCTTTATATGCTTCTGCAGATAGATGTTCATCAAATTCTGTGGGTAAAATACATATTGTTACATCAGATATAGAAGTTATTAGCAGAAAAAAGTTATTTTTGGAAGCTCAAATGGAGTATCAGGGTAAATTATTGGATAAGGATATATTTAGTTTTAATATATTTGAGCAAAATTACTGTATTCTTATGGCTTATCCTTTGGGTACTGTAGCTGAACATGTTGTAAATACAAGTCCGCACATGAAGTTTTCTGAATTGAAACATGCTGAAGTAATTGTTGTTTCCGATAAAATTCATGTTAATATACTAACTAGTATGGTAGATATGAAAAATAAAAAAATCCTATTTATTTTAAATGAAGATCTGAATGATTTTGTATTTAATGGAAATACATACAGCATGAGTGATAAACGTATGTGGAAAGCAACATATTGTCCAATTAATCAATCATTACTTAATGGATATAATTGGGATGATTTATCCTATCTATATGATTCCTGCTCAGATAAAATAAATTTCACTGCGGAGTATTTCATACAATGCGAAAAACAAGATGAGGTATTTGTCTATAATTATAAAAAACCGTCATTCGGTGAAAGCGCATTAGGTAAAAAAGAAAAAAGGCCAGTCCTTATGAAAAACACTGACGGGATATTTACAACATTAAATTTAAAAGGCCGCACAGGTGTCAATCCTGTTATCGATAGGGTTCTATATGATGTGATCAGGAGGTGATTATGAAAGTCACAATTAGAATAATGGCCATAATATTTTCTATTTTATTATGCTTTGTTTTTTTGTTAAGCTCAATCAGATATGTAGCATTTAATCAGGATATATATAAAAGAATACAGACTAAACACGAAATTGCTGAATTTGTTTTGATGTCTCAGGAATCTTTAGATAAAATTACCAATCACCTTATTGAATATATGAAAGGTGAAAAACAGGATATAGTTATATCTGAAGTTCAGGATGGAGTAAGAAGAGAAATATTTAATGAACGTGAGAAGATGCATATGGAGGATGTGCAGTATCTTTTTAAGATTTCCGAATGGGTTTTAGTGATAATTATATGTCTTCTAGCAGCCATTCTCTTAGCAGGGTTTCTAATGGATATGGATATTATGAGATCAATTTTCATAAAAACTGTTATTATTACTATGATTATTACTGTTCTGCTTTTCATAATGATTATTTTCTATATGATTGTAGATTTTTATAATTTCTGGATATTTTTTCATGAGATACTGTTTACTAACGATCTTTATTTTCTAGATCCTTATACCGATCTACTTGTTAATATAATGCCGTTGGAATTTTTTGTATCGATATGCTTTAATGTAAGTTTTTATTTTGGTATGCTGTTTGCAGGTACTTTTGCAATTACAGCAATTACAAAATTGATGAAGAAGGTGATTAATAATGGATAATACATTTTATCGAAAAATTGATATAACCACCATTCAGGGAATTCGTACATATAGAAATACATTACAGCTTATTCTGCTTAAAGTGCTGCATGACATTTTTCCACACAGGAAGGTTAAAATTGAATATTCAATTAACAAAGGCTGTTATTGTACTGTTGAGAATGTAGTAATTACGAAAAGGCATATAGATAATATTAAGAACAATATTCATGAGTATATTGAAAAAGATGTTAAAATTAAGGAAATTTACTGCACTAAACAAAAGGCAATTGATTTATTAACAAGGAATAAGATATATGATATTGCTGAATCTTTGGAATTTGTTAACAGACAAAAAGTATTGATATATGAATTGGATGGTTTTCTAAGTGTATTTTACTCTGAAGTTGCTCAGAGAACTTCGTTTGTTGATTTATTTGATATAAAAACATATGAGCCCGGTTTTATCTTCTTTTATCCGACTCGTCATAAACCATATGAGCTTCCACCATACACAGAGCAAAATAAACTTGCATCAGTATTTGGAGAATTTAACAGATGGGGAGAGGTGCTTGGAGTACCTGATGTTACGAGATTGAATAAAAAAGTAAAAGAAGGATCCATTAATGACATAATACTTGCGTCAGAAGCATTGCAAGACATAAAACTTGGTGAGATTTCACAAGAGATAAGTGATAAGCAGATGAAATTTGTAATGATATCTGGACCATCAAGCAGCGGTAAGACTACATTTGCAAACAGGTTAAGGATACATCTTATTGTTCATGGAATTAATGCAAAAATTATTTCACTTGATGATTATTATCGTAACAGAGCTGACATGCAGCCTGATGAATTCGGAAAAGTTGATCTTGAAGCAATTGATGCTCTTGATGTTAATATGTTTCAAAAAAATATGAATGAGCTTTCACAGAATGGTCACACACTGATTCCATCTTTCGATTTCACAACTGCTACAAGGCGTACTGAGCTTGTACCGCTTTCGTTACATGAATCTGAAGTGCTTATAATTGAAGGAATTCACGGATTAAATCCACTTATGACAGGTGGTATCAATGATGAACATATATTTAAAATATACATTAGCGCTTTAACGACAATTAATATAGATAATCATAATAGGTTTTCCACAACTGATACAAGACTTATAAGAAGAATATCAAGAGACTACCAATACAGGAACGCTTCAGCATCTCATACTTTAAGCATGTGGGATTCTGTCAGATCAGGAGAAGACAAATATATTTTTCCTTTCCAGGAGCAAGCAGATGTTATTTTCAATAGCGCGCTTATATATGAACATGGTATTTTAAGAAATATTGCTGATCCGATTTTAAAGAAAGTTAAAAAAGATGACCCAGCTTATTGCGAGTCAAGAAGATTAATGGATATACTCTCAGCATTTGAAAAAATTGAAGCGTCAGCAGTCCCGCCAAGCTCAATTATTAGAGAGTTTATAGGCGGTTCCT
>JBAZFL010000052.1:0-10320 GCA_041653455.1 Clostridia bacterium | reverse complement strand
GAAAATGTATAAGATACTAATTGTAGAGGATGATTTAGTTATAGCTTCTTCCTTAAAAAAACATATTGAAACATGGGGTTACGATGCACAGTATATTTCGGATTTCAAGAATGTTTTTAATTACTTCATTGACTTCAAACCTCATCTTGTCCTAATGGATGTTTCCCTTCCCTATTTCAATGGTTATCACTGGTGTGAAATGATAAGGAAAGTTTCAAAAGCACCTATATTGTTTTTGTCTTCATTTTCTGACAATATGAATATCATAATGGCTATGAATATGGGTGGCGATGATTTTGTTTCAAAGCCATTTGATCTTGATGTTTTAACTGCAAAAATAAATGCGCTTTTAAGAAGATCATATGACTTCAAGCCAGATGATGAATTCATAGTTGTCAAAGGCTTAATGCTAAATACGAATGATCTCACTATTGAATATGAAGGAATTAAAAGCGAGCTCACAAGAAACGAATTTAAAATTTTACAGATTTTAATGAGTAATGCTGGTAAGGCAGTATCCCGTGATTTGCTGATACTTAAGCTCTGGGAGACAGACAGTTATATTGATGATAATACTCTGACTGTTAATATCAACAGGCTGAGAAAAAAACTTGAAAGTATCGGTTTGATTGATGTAGTAACAACAAAAAAAGGAGTCGGCTACCTTATCTCATGAGACTATTTCTAGAATATTTAAAATATCATTTCAAGAGTATCATTCTTTTCACCTTTTTTACAGGGATATTCATCATAGTATTCATCTTGTATTCGGTACAAATCGAACCTGTACTTTATGCTGCTTCCTTATGCATGGTTTTAGCTGCAATACTGACATTGATCAGTTTTTTCAGATTCAGAGAAAAACATAAAGCTTTACTGGAAATGATAAACAAAATAACAATAAGCCAGGATAATCTGCCAAATCCGAGAAATATCATTGAGGAGGATTATTTAAAGCTTATTGATGTCTTATACCAGGAGAAATGCAGCATAGATTCACAAAAATCACTTACTATATCTGAATTAAATGACTATTATACAATGTGGGTTCATCAGATAAAGACACCTATATCCGCTATAAAATTATTGTTTCAATCAAAAGATATACACGATATTGAGATTGAGCAGCAGCTTTTTCGGATTGAACAGTATGCAGAAATGGCATTACAATATATCAGAACTGAATCGGATGCAGCTGATTTCATTATCCGCAAATATTCTCTAGATGCAATAATACGTCAGGCTATAAGGAAATACTCTAAATTATTCATATTAAAGAAGATTACACTTGACTATGTCCCTGCTTATGTTGAAGTATTAACAGATGAGAAATGGCTGCTTTTCGTGATTGAACAGATTCTGTCTAATTCGCTTAAATACACGCAGCAAGGGAAAATATCCATCTATATGGAAAATGAAAATGACTTAACTCTTGTAATCGAAGATACAGGAATAGGTATTGAACCTGAAGACTTGCCTAGAATATGTGAAAAAGGTTATACAGGTTATAATGGAAGGATTGACAAGAAATCAACTGGTATTGGCTTGTACCTAAGCAAAAAGATATTAAACAGGCTTTCTCACAAGATTTATATTCAGTCATTTCCTAATACTGGCACTAAAGTTTTAATCGACCTATCTAATAACAACCAAATAACTGACTAACTTACAATAATGTAAGATTAAGCTTTTTTTTTGTAAGCATCTGTTATGGCAGCACTTGAAATAAAATGTGATAATAGCAGTCATTAAGATTTCAAGGAGGCATTATATGATTCTAGATGTAAAGAATCTGAAAAAAGTCTATACGACAAGGTTCGGCGGACATCAGGTACATGCATTATCGAATGTAACATTTTCTGTTGATGAAGGTGAGTTCATTGCAATTATGGGTGAATCCGGTTCGGGTAAAACCACATTGCTCAATATCATCGCAGCACTGGATAAACCAACATCAGGTGAAGTATTTTTAGATGGTAACTCATTAGTAGGAATATCAGAAAAACAGATTTCCGCTTTCAGACGTGATAATCTCGGATTTGTATTTCAGGATTTCAATTTATTAGATAATTTTTCCATTAAGGACAACATACTTTTACCGCTGGTGCTTTCAGGTAGCACATATGAGAAAATGATATCATCACTAAATCCAGTATTAGCAAAATTGGGGATATCTGACATAGCTGATAAATTCCCCTATGAGATATCAGGCGGACAGAAACAAAGAGCTGCTATTGCACGTGCAATAATAACCAATCCTAAATTATTACTTGCAGATGAACCCACAGGTGCACTTGACTCAAAAGCGACAGACTCTCTTTTAAAACTTTTCCGTAAAATTAACGATGATGGACAGACAGTGCTGATGGTTACACATTCCATTAAAGCTGCAGCTCACGCATCAAGAGTTCTTTTTTTACGAGATGGATCAGTATACCATCAGATATACAGAGGTAACTCCTCAAATGAAGAATTATATCAGAAAATATCTGATACACTGACAGTATTAGCAACAGGCGGTGGTTTCAATGCGTAGCCATATGTATTTCAAGCTTGCGGCAACAAATATTAAAAAGAATGCTAAAATGTATATACCGTATATAATCACTTCAATAGTGACCATTATGATGTTTTACATCATGATCTTCCTGGCATATAATCCTGGACTTACTGGAATGAAAGGTTCAAACTCGTTAGGAGCAGTATTAACTATGGGTATATATGTAATAGGCATATTCTCAGTGGTTTTCCTCTTCTATACAAATAGTTTTCTTCTTAAAAGAAGAAAGAAAGAGATTGGCCTATACAACATTCTTGGCATGGAGAAAAGACATATTGCGAAAATGATGACCATTGAGAATATTTACTCATATTTAATAAATATGATTTTAGGACTTTTCTTTGGAATACTCTTTTCTAAATTAATGCTGCTTCTGCTCATTAAAATTCTAAGAGCAGGAACTGGGTTCGTGTTTAATATATCCACACAGGGTTTGTATATCACCTTTATATACTTCACAGTAATATCAGTTCTGATTCTTTTGAATAATATACGCCAGATACATTTATCCAAGCCTATCGAACTTCTTAGAGGAGGAAATGTTGGCGAAAAAGAACCTAAAACAAAATGGATTATTGCGGTTATAGGTATTCTTGCGATGGGTACAGGATATTATATGGCTATTACTGTAGACAATGCTTTATCTGCATTGAATTCATTCTTCATAGCAGTTATTTTAGTAATAATTGGAACCTATTGCCTTTTTACTTCTGGCAGTATAGCTTTGTTGAAAATACTTAGAAAAAACAGAAAATACTATTACAAGACAAATCATTTCACATCCGTCTCCGGAATGATATACCGAATGAAACAGAATGCTGTCGGTCTTGCTAATATCTGCATTTTATCTACTATGGTGCTTGTAATGTTATCATCAACAGTATGTCTGTATATTGGTCAGGATAATGTCCTGAATAACAGATTCCCTACAAATACACAAATAAACACTATATTTTCAAACAAGGAAGAATCAGAATCAGTTAGCAATACTGTAAAAAAAATCATTCAAGACAGCGGTTATAAAATAGATGCATACAATGAGTTCAGGTTCAAATCATACACATTGGAATTCAATAAAGAAGAGAAAACTTTTAGTCCAAGCAGTGACATCGATCTAAATATTGATATGATGCATATTACTTACTTTTTCCCAATTGAATCATATAATAAGCAGACTGGTTCTGATATTACTCTTAATAATAACGAAGTACTTATATACAGCCCCGACAATATCGATGTATCAGATGAATTTTCCATTAAGGACATCACTTTTCATGTAAAGAACACAATTGACAATCCAGGATTCTCCATTCAGAGCAGCGGCTCATATATGAAGCTTATATACATATTTGTAAATAACGAGGAAATTATAAAAAGTGTTCATGATCAGTTCGATGATAATTATGGAGATTACTGTAATTTATCTCATGTTATAGGTTTTGATATCATGGAAAACGAGGAGAAACAGACTGAATTAGTATCAAACATACGAAATACTCTTAGAAATTCAGAAGAGTATAGGAATTTGACATTTCAAATATATTCAACAGCTGAAGAGAGATTCGATTTTTATGCTCTTTATGGCGGTTTGTTCTTTTTAGGGCTTTTCCTTGGAGCACTATTTATTATGGCTACTGTCCTTATCATATATTATAAACAGATTTCTGAAGGATACGAAGATAAACAGAGGTTTTACATAATGCAGCAAGTTGGAATGAGTAAAGCGGAAGTAAAAAAATCAATACATTCTCAAGTGCTGACCGTCTTCTTCCTTCCTCTAGTAACAGCAATTATTCATATTGTTTTTGCATTCAAAATGATTACAATGATGCTGGAAATTCTGAATCTTACGAATGTCTCACTGTTCGTAACATGTACAATTGCGACAGTAATTATTTTCGCAGTATTTTATACTGCTGTGTATTCACTGACAGCAAGAACTTATTACAGAATAGTAGAATGAGTTAATAAATCAAAACAGAGTCTATTAGTCTGCTTTAATGACATATCTGTTCAAGTAACAGGAATATTGTGTGAGATCCTCCCTATATGGAGCTAATACTACAATATTTCCTGTTTTTTTATCTTCATATACTCCGTGGTTCGAGAAATCCACTACATTTGAGGTGTTAAGTGCTGAATCGTGATTAGACCTTTTTGTATCTATAATTGTTACAGTATCTTTAATTATTCTCTTTGTGTTTTTATCTATTTTGGCAATGCATAAAGGGTATCTTGGGAGATTACCATTCGGATTCTCATTATTGATCACACCTACATAGTACATGTTCTTGTTACTGTGGTTTATTATTTTAGGAATGCAGGAGGAAGAATACATAATACTTCCATCATCATATAACATCATCTGAGGTTTTGACCATGTATACCCATTATCTCCTGATATGCTGAAATACTTCGCTCCTACAATTTTTTCGGATTGACGATGATTGCTATTTCTCATAATCATCATAACACTGTCATTGCCAAGTAAGCCAAATGATGGCTCGTAAAGCCCTCTTACAGATTTATCCAGTCCTACAGTTACATATTCCCCTAAATCCCAATCATATTCAAGTTTTTCTTCGTTCCATACCGCTTTTAAAGCACCTGCTTTCATATATCCCATTCCTGTTGGGTTTAAAACAGTTTTATCCTCATTTAGCATCTGCGCCTGTACAGAAACAAGAAGGCTAGAATCATCCGCACGAATTATAAGCGGTGATACTGATGCAGCCATATTTACACCAAATTCGACATCCTTTATGAAATGCTTTGAATTATATGAAGAACCTTTCTGTATGATATGCTTTTTATCGGTCCAAGTAGACCCATCATCGAAAGAAAGGCGATAATACAGAGTCCTCATCCTCCATAAAGAAGCAAGTTTGTTCTCCTCCCAGTATGTATCATTTGCAACATATAAAATAACTTTAGCTTGAGTATCAGTATATATCGCTCCATATCCGCTTTTCACCCAGCTGTTCCTAAAGTCATACATATATGCCTTCTCAATCAAACCTCGTTCAACCCATGTTTTCCCATTATCTGATGACCTTAAGAGCAGACTGCCTGTATTGCTGTCAGATGCATTAAAAAGATCAAAATTCATTAGCATATCATCAGAATTCATACAATATGCCACTGATGGGCCTAATATGAAATAGTCTTGGTATTTAAGATATTTATCAGTCCTGTCAATAATGTCCAGTGCCATAAGCTCTCCTTTGTGTCTTAATCATTATATCATTTTCTTTAGTTTTTATCTGGTAATCCATTCAATATTACTTATATGTATATTTTATGTTATGGTCAAATAAAGATGTTTCATTGTATAATATTATAGAGGTCAGAAAAATGGCGGCATTTGAAAGAATTAAATCCGGTATCCCCAGCATGGATACTCTATTGGATAATATAAGGCTTGGAGATAATGTAGTTATTCAGGTAAGTGACTTGAATGACTACAGGATGATTGCAGGCCTGTTCGCGAAAAATTGCATATCAGAAGGTAAAAAAGTTAACTACATCAGATTCGCATCTCATGATGAAATATTAAGAGAACAGGACAATATTAATATTTTCTTACTTGACCCAAATGAAGGTTTTGAAAACTTCACAATGCAGACAAGAAAAATAATTGAAGAGAAAGGCTGCGAAGCTATTTTCGTGTTTGATTGTCTTTCTGACCTTCAGACAATCTGGTCTACTGACCAGATGATGGGTAACTTTTTTTGTGTCACATGCCCATATCTCTTTGAGCTGGATACTGTTGCTTTTTTTCCTATACTTAGAGGACATCATGATTACTCTACGATCGCAAGAATACAGGACACCACCCAGCTGCTTTTGGATGTTTATTCTGCAGAAGATGATTTTTATCTTCATCCTATAAAAGTCTGGAACAGATATTCTCCAGATATGTTTCTGCCACATAAGCTTTCAAAAGACATGGTATTTCTGCCTCTGATGGACAGTATTGATCTTCATGAATACTACAATCTGTTACATGAAGAACAGAAACAAGCTCCTCTGCTTAATATGGATAGCTATGAGAGATTCTTTATAAGGATGAAGCAGAAATATAAAGAGAGCACCATCAGTCAAGACGAAATAATTCGGATTATAAGAAGCATGATGACTCATGACTTTAATATTGAAAAGCTTATAGTAAATCACTTTAACCCTGAAGATCTTTTCTTCATCAGAGAAAGAATGATTGGAACAGGCAATATCGGAGGGAAAGCATGCGGAATGCTTTTGGCGAGAAAAATAGTAATGAATAGCATTCCTGGTGCTTCTGATTTTCTTGAACCTCATGATTCCTTCTATATCGGTACAGATGTGTTTTATTCCTTTCTTGTAGAGAATAAGTTATGGACTCTGCATATATTGCAGCAAAAAGATGAATACTATTTCACAAAAGCTGATGAGCTTCGTGAACTCATTATGAAAGGCAGATTTTCTGAAAACATCAGAGCTCAATGGCGCAGAATGTTAGAATACTTCGGTCAGATCCCGATTATAGTACGTTCAAGTTCCTTTTTGGAAGACGGTTTCGCCAACGCTTTTGCAGGCAAATACGATTCAATCTTCTGCGCAAGCAACACTGAACCTAATGAAAGGCTTGAAAGATTCGAAAATGCTGTTAAAAGCGTATATGCGAGCATGCTGAATAAATCAGCGCTTGAATATAGAAAAAAAAGGCAGATCGATAAGACTGATGAACAAATGGCTATTCTAGTTCAAAGAGTCAGCGGAACCAGGTTCGGAAATTATTACCTTCCCTGTGTTGCAGGTATCGGATTTTCCTACAGCTTATACAGATGGGCCGCAGAACTGGATCCAGATGCAGGTATGATAAGAATTGTTGCAGGGCTTGGGACTAAAGCAGTTGACAGAACAGGTTATGATTATCCGCGCCTTGCTAATCTTGACCAGCCAGAAAAAACAACCTTGACGACAGATGAGGAAAAACACAGATATTCACAACGTTATGTTGACATGATAGATATGAGAGAAAATCAATTCACGGAAATAGAAATCGATGAATTGATAAATTCATTACCTAAATGGTACATAGACCTGATATGCGAACACGATAATCATGCAGAGAGCACTTTAAAAGAAGCAGGAGTATATAAAAATATTTTGTATATATCCTGCCACAAGGTAGTAAGCAATAAAAAACTTATGAATACATTGTCTCGGATACTCAAGGTACTGAATAACCAATATAACACTTCTGTCGATATAGAGTTCACAATAAATTTTTCTCCTGAAGGTTATTTTCTGATTAATCTTTTACAGTGCCGGCCTTTATATATATGGAGGAATAACATAAGCGGACATATACCTCAATATAAGGAAGATGAGCTGTTGATAAAGTCACATGATACATTTATGGGTAACACTTCCTGCATTAATGTAGACTATATCATTTATGTTGATTCAGAAAAATATCATGCTCTTTCATACAAGATGAAAAGCTCTGTCGCATCTGCTATAGGAAAAATTAACAAACATTTCAAAGACAGCAATAAGAATATACTTCTTTTAACTCCAGGAAGAATCGGGACTTCCTCGAATGAATTCGGACTGACAGTGAATTTTGCAGAAATATCGAACTTCAGGGTAATATGTGAATACTCGGATAAAAGGATTGGGTTTGCTCCTGAATTTTCATTTGGAAGCCATATGTTTCAAGACCTTGTCGAAAATGAATTCTTTTATATCGCAATAGATGAGAGCAATAACAGCTTGTTGAATAAATCCTTGCTAAGCAGTCTTAATGATGTCAGCAAGGATTTTCCTAAAAACCAGGAAGATTATGGCTGTATAAAAGTATTTACGAGTAATTCAGGATACAGCATACAGTTAAATGCTGATTTTGAAAACAGGCTATGTGTTCTGCTTATCAGATAATCCATTAATAATATCCTTTACAATCTCATTCATAGACATTGATATGTCATGAGCTTTTTGCAAATCAGTAAAATACCTGTCACAATCTTTCATTATATTCTTATACTGCCGGCTTTGCCCATATAAATATATTTCGTCATTTTGAAGTTCAATGTCCAATTTGTCAATATTAATTTTAATATCATCAAGTGAGTATCCCAATCCTTTTAATACCTTAATAATCCTCATCTTCTCAATATCATCTTCAATATATATCCTATATCCGTTTAGTCTTCTGCTTATTTGCAGCAATCCTTTGTTTTCCCAGTTCCTTATAGAATCAGCAGAGGTATTAATATATTGTGCTGCTTTTTTTCTTGTAAGGTAAATTCTTTTTTCTTCTTGCTCCTTGCCTGTAATTACAAGTGAATACTTTTCTTTTATCTTATCAATATTATCCTTTTCAATATTAATATCATTAATAAGCTCTTCTGATAATATTAGTGCTTGATATTTTTTATCTGTTCCAATATTTTTAGATATTAAAATAGCTTTTTTCCTAATAGTTTTATGTCTCTTATCCATACTTAGAGCATATCTTGCAAGTTTATACTGTAAAATATGGTTGTCATTAAACATGCGATAACCATTATTAAGCCTTTGAGCAGGTTCTACTAAGCCTATTTCCTCATATAGACGTACAGTATTCGGATGTATTTTCATAATACTTGCAATTTGAGATGTTTTATACTTATTCATACTATTCTCCAAAGCTTGGTATTCTAATGTATGCTTATAATATACTGCATATATTTGAATATTGCAATTACCATAATTAAATATTAACTTACCTACTAGTTTTAAAATATGGATATATATAAATAGTTAAACCGATTGAATATAAAACCATACTTGTAATTACAACATGATTGTTTTATGATAACCTATTCTTGAAATCTTCATAACTGAATCTTTTAATCAGCTCATATGACGAGTCTTCTTTATATAAATAAATTGAAGGTAACTGCATTCCATTAAATGTATTATTCTTAACCATAGTATATATTGCCATATCACAGAACAGTACTATATCATTTATCTTAAGCTCTCTGTCAAATGAGTAGTCGCTTATTACATCCCCAGCTAAACATGTAGGGCCTGCAAATCTGTATGTATGTTTTTTTTCTCCAGGCTTACCTGAGCCTGATACATTTGGCCGGTATGGCATTTCAATTACATCTGGCATATGACATGCTGCAGAAACATCAAGTATTGCAATGTCTATTCCGTTGTGTACAATATCCATTACTTTTGCAGCCAGAAAACCAGCATTCAAGGCTATTGCTTCTCCAGGTTCTAAATATACTTTCAGATCATATCTTTTCTTGAAATCTTTTATGCATGATATTAATTCATCAACATTATAGTCATCTCTTGTTATATGATGGCCTCCGCCAAAGTTAACCCATTTCATATGTTTCAGATATCTGCCAAACTTTTCCTCAACTATTTTTACAGTATCTCTAAGCGCATCAGAATTTTGCTCACAAAGAGTATGAAAATGAAGTCCGGTAATACCTTCAAGCATATCTTCATTGAAATTTTCTTTTGTTACTCCAAGTCTTGAATATGGAGAACATGGATCATATATAGCATGATCTTGAGTTGAAAATTCAGGATTAATTCTCATACCGAAGTGTTTACTGCTTTTCAATGCGATAGACCTGAATCTGCCCCATTGAGTGAAAGAATTAAAAATTATATGATCGCATATTTTAAGAATCTCATCAAATTCCTCTTCCTTGTAGGCAGGTGAAAATATATGATTTTCTTTCTTCATATGTTCATAACCTAATTTA
>JBAZFL010000051.1:0-10412 GCA_041653455.1 Clostridia bacterium | reverse complement strand
AATGGGTTTTGGTTCAAAAATGGTGATTAATGGAGATATAACCCAGATTGACTTGCCAAGAGACAAAAAATCCGGATTGATTAATGCAATTCAGATACTTAAAAATATTGATGATATAAGTATTGTAAATCTTACTTATAAGGATGTAGTAAGACATGAACTTGTGCAGAAAATTATCAACGCTTATGAGCATGCTGAGAGCAGAAAAAAGGTGAACAGAAATGAATAGATCCAAAACAACAAAGAAGGATTTATTAAAAAACAAGCTTTACAGTTTATTTATACTTTTCCTCGCAGTAATTATTGCCTTATTAGGTATTTTTCAAAAAGTATCAGATGCAGGCCACCTTATAGATAATAATAGTATAGCTACAGCTGATATAGTAGCTTCACATGACTACTATGATAAGGAAGCTACCATTTCCAAAGCAAATATGGCAATGGATTCAGTAGAACCCATTGCTGTAAGGATTAGCACATCACAAGTAGCCCTTTATGAAAATGTATTAAACTTTTTCAATATAACCAATCAGTACCGTGAATATGCAAAAAGCATATCCTTGACATCAGCACAGTATAATGAAGAGCTAAACAGCCTCGTAAATCAGTATTCAAACATATTTTTATCCTTAGGAATTAACATCCCGAACACTCTGGCAAGAGCTGTATTAAGAGATGTTAATGACACTGCATATGACAGCTATAAGACAATTGTCCGTACTCAGTTTTCTGTTTTTATGGATGAATATATTTTTGAAGACAATCTAAAAGAGCTTCAGGAAGCTTTTACTTTGGCTGTAAACGAATCTATAACTGATGGTAATCTAAAAGAACTTACTCATGTTCTAAAGGGATATCTGATTCAAATAAACAGCAGAATAGATTTGCAGGCGACTGAACAGGAAAGACAAAGAGTATATCAGGATGTAATCGCCAATTCACCTGTTGTAATTATGACCGGATCTGTCCTATATCAAAAAGGTGAAAAGCTTGAAGGTGAGGATTTAAAGGCTCTTTCAGAGATGGGAGTTATAGCAGTATCCAATGAAATTTATATGTATATAGGTGCTGCTGCGTTATTTATCTTATGCTTTTTAGCATCTTTAGCTTCAAAAAAGATATGCGGGCATACCATGAAACTGCAGCCGAAATCTGTATTTATAATGGTTCTCTTATTCTTTATGGTATATATTCCTGCATTATTCGTACCTCATGAGTATTATCTGTATATACCATATTTCATACTGCCTATGATGCTTTCAATTTTAATATCTGATAATACCTCATATATCTTTTCCGGACCAATGGCAATATTCTATTGCTATATTGTAGGAGGTGATCTGGTTTATCTTGCAATACTGTTAATAGGGTCGATAGCCACAATATATATAGTAAGGAATACTTCAGCAAGAATCAGGCTGGCTATTTCAGGATTAGCGTTAGGTTCGATAAACATCGCTATATACATGGCTTACATGCTGATTACTACTGATGTAACCATGAATATGCCATATACCCAGTTAATTGCTTTGCTCAT
Source organism: Clostridia bacterium (assembly GCA_041653455.1). Classification (GTDB taxonomy): domain Bacteria; phylum Bacillota; class Clostridia; order DUPQ01; family DUPQ01; genus DUPQ01. Next base: position 8,875 of record JBAZFL010000051.1, on the reverse strand, counting down.
ATCATCCATGGCCGCCGCTTTGCTTTGTCTTGGGCTTTTGCCGGTGTTTGAGGCATTTTTCAATATAGTAACACCATTCAAACTCATGGAATTGGCATCTCCAACAAAACCTCTGCTAAAAAGGCTTATGATGGAAGCTCCTGGAACATATCATCATTCTCTGATGGTAGGAAATCTTGCTGAAGAAGCAGCTGAAGCTATAGGAGCAAATGGTCTTCTTGCAAGGGTCGGAGCATATTATCACGATATAGGAAAACTTAACAGGCCGGCATTTTTTGGAGAAAACCAGTCATCAAAAACTGGAAATCCGCATAATACAATGACACCTCAGCTTTCAGCAACAATTATTACAAGTCACACTACTGAAGGAGTAGATCTTGCCAAACAGGCAAAACTACCCCCTTCAATACGTGATATAGTAGTAGAACATCATGGAACTACACAGGTGCAGTATTTTTACCATAAAGCCCAAAGCGTTTCAGATGAACCTGTCATTGAGGAAGATTATAGATATTCCGGACCCAAGCCAAGGACAAAAGAATCCGCATGCGTCATGCTTGCAGATGCATGTGAAGCAACAATACGATCTATGGAAACCACTAATATAATAGAGATTGAAAAGACTATTAGAAAAGTAATCAAGACAAAAAGAGATGACGGTCAGTTTGACCAGTGCGATCTCACTTTGAAAGACCTTGATGAAATTCTCTTTGCATTCATGAAAGTATTTACCGGTTACTTCCATCAGAGGGTCAAATATCCGACGCAGCCGCAGAAGGATGTAATAACTGATATAAAGCCAAGCCAAGAGGAGCAGGAAGAAGATGAAAACGAGGATTGACATAGAAGGGCTTGATAAAACTATAGAGCAGTTTTCTGTACCTGTTACAAGAGTAATGGAGAAGATACTGGACATGCATGCTTTTGACAAAGAAGATATTACGCTGTCAATGTTTATTGAATTTACAGACGATGATTATATACAGCAGATAAACAAAGAACAGAGGAATATAGATAAGGTTACTGACGTACTGTCATTTCCTGCATTAAATTGTGATAAGGGTAAAATTATATATGACAGATACGATATCGATTATGAAAATATGGAACTTTTTTTAGGAGATATCCTCATCGCTAAAAGCAAGATTTTCTCGCAAGCCGAAAGCTATGGGCACAGCCCTTTACGTGAGTGCGTTTTTCTTGCAAGCCATGGTCTGCTTCATCTGTTAGGTTATGATCATCAGGATAAAGAATCTGAAAAGCATATGCAGAAAATTCAGGAAGATGCATTAAAGGAGCTTAATTATGAAAGATAAATATAACCAGCTTAAAATTAAAGCTCAGGAAGCGGTTGGAAATGCATATTCTCCATATTCTAATATAAAGATAGGAGCTGCGGTATTAGCAGGAAGCGGTAAGATATATACAGGAGCTAATATAGAAAATGCTTCCTTTGGTGCGACTATCTGTGCTGAAAGGACAGCTATAGTCAAAGCTATGAGCGAGAACGAAAAATATATTGAAGCTATCGCAATAACAGGAGATATAAACGATTATGCTTTCCCATGTGGTATATGCCGTCAGGTAATGAGCGAGTTCATGCAAAAAGATGCCTTGGTTTTTGTAAGCGGTAATGACCTCCAGTGGAAGCAGTTCCAACTTGAAGAACTTCTACCAAATTCCTTTGATTTCCAAGCAAGTAAAAAAGAGAGGTAACATGATATTTAAATCAGGATTTGTTTCAGTAATAGGAAGGCCGAATGTCGGCAAATCAACATTAATTAATGCTATTACCAAAGAAAAGATCAGCATTGTCACTCCAAAACCACAGACTACAAGAAAGAATATAAAAGCTATATACACGGATGATTCCTGCCAGATAGTTTTTCTTGATACCCCTGGTATACACGAACCTAAAACAAGACTAGGCGAATATATGGTAAATGCAGCAAAATCCACATTTGCAGAAACTGATGTCATTGTTTTCATAACTGCTCCAAAAAAAGGTGACCAGATCCCTGATGAGGATTTGCATGTGTTGAAGCTTTTAGCAGATATAAAAGAGGTACCTAAGATTTTTGTTTTGAATAAATGTGATACTATTGATCAGAATACAGCTAGCAGGATAATGAATATGTATTCTGCGAGTATGACTTTTGACGAGATGATAGCGATAAGTGCACAGGAAGGATTCAATGTAGAACCTCTAAAAACGCTTATCACGAACCATCTTGAAGAAGGACCTATGTATTATGATGAGGACCAGATAACCGATCAGACGATGAGGGAGATGGCAGAGGACATAATTAGGGAAAAGATGCTTTATCTTCTGTCAGAAGAAGTACCTCACGGGACTGCTGTGGAAGTCGAAAATTTCAAGCAAAGGCCTGACAAGAAGCTTTATGATATTGATGCTGTTATATTTTGCGATAAGGAAAGCCATAAAGGAATTGTTATTGGAAAAGGCGGTTCTATGCTAAAGAGAATTGGCACTGAAGCTAGAAAGACCATGGAAACTTCATTTGACTCGCAGATAAATCTAAAACTCTGGGTTAAGATAAAGAATGACTGGCGCAATGACAATAAGATGCTTAACAAGCTTGGTTATAAATAGGATATATTAAAAAGCAAAATCAGAGCTCCTTTATCCTGTCTAGTATTTCAAAATGCTTTCCAGCAATCTTTTCAATATATTTACAGGACAAATCATATATTACAGGAAGATCTTTTTTAGGTATATTGAAGAAGAAAATTTTAGATGCTTCTGCATTGCATATATGAGCAATAGCATTAAAGACAGCACATGATATGCATATTCCGTTATTGCAGCAGGTTATCCCATCGTTATCCAATGAAAAGCATAATGAACAATTGTTATCCAAAGGTTTCTGGCATTCAACGCAAAAATCAGTAATTGGCGCGGCTCCTTCAATAGAAGAAAGTCGGAACTGTATAATTGCAGTTAAAAGCATGGGGTCACCTTCATTCCTCATTAATAAATAAAGGCTATTTAACAGCAGAGACATAATATCATAAGAAGGCTGTTCTTCCTGAATAAAGTATGAGCAAATATCCATGAAATGTGAAGCATAATACAGGCTTTCCATTTTATTTGTCAATCCGAAGTAATCCTGGATCATTGTCGCTCCAGTCAGGATTGGTATGTTGTTCTGGCATACACATTCAAACTGACCGCAATAAAAGAGTCTTGCTGCATGTGCAAGTGCTGCGCCTTTCTTTTTCACGCCTTTTGCGACAACTTGCATCTTACCCTTCTCAAAGGTGAGTATTGTTAAGATCTTATCTGATTCCTTATATTCAGTTATCTTGCAAACAATGCCTTTTATTTTTATATATTCCATTATGTGAAAGCATATCACCTAAATTAATCATTAACAAGTGGTTTTTCCTTTATGGCTTTTTCAAGAAGGAGCATATCCTCATGTAAAGGAGATTTTATAGTAATATGCTCATTTGTAAAAGGGTGAATGAAGGATGTTTCGTATGAGTGCAATGCCTGTCTTGTAAGATATCTGTCATACTCTGATTCTATTCCGTAAAGTGTGTCATGTATTATTGGGAAACCGCTTTCCTTGCAGTGAACTCTTATCTGGTGTGTTCTTCCTGTAAGAAGAGTAAATAAGAGTATGCTTGCGTTATGTCCTTTATACAGGATATTAAACTTGGTAATGCTTGATTTCCCATCAGGATCAAAATGTCTAAGCATGGTAGAGCCGGGTACTCTAGCAATCGGCATATCTATTGTTCCCTCACCATTCGACGGGTGACCTAATACCATACCGATATATTTCTTATCAATTTCTGTCTGCGTCATCTTGTGATGAACGATGGAGTTTTTTGCATAAATTACTATGCCAGTAGTGTCTCTGTCCAGCCTGCTGACTGGATGTATGCCCATGTTCGGATATATATGTTTAAGGCCGTTTGCTAACGTATCTTCATCCACTTCCATAATAGGATGGCATAATACTCCGAAAGGCTTATCAACTGCTATAAGATAATCATCATCATATAATATGTTCAACTGCATTTCTGCGCCTGATATAATGGATTTTGTGCTTCTGTCAGGTACGATGATTCCTACCAGCTGTCCAGATGAAAGGATATAGTCTGTGTGCTCTGGCTGTCCGTCAACGAATATATTGTCATATGTCTTTGCTCTTCTTATACAGTTGCCTGATATCCCCATTTCTTTTCTTAAGAAAGCAGAAAGCCTTCTCTTATGGGATACAGGCTGTACTTCAAGTTCGATGTATATGTCATGTTCGTCTTTTGTCATTATACTATTGTATTTAAAATGTCATCACATATCAAGTTACCAGCATACATATATTGATAACATCACTGTTAAATGATAGAATTCTATTTACTAAAGATAAGGAAGTGTATAATTGAATAACATTCAGAAGAAAAAGATTAAGGATGCTTATTATATAAATGAACCGGGGACCATTGTAAAAGCTATAATCAGAGGGACTGTCAGAGCGGGATTTAGAATTGTGCTGAATGTCCGTTCAAGAAAGACGCATGATATAGACAGGCTTGATGGAGCAACGATTATTATAGGCAACCATGTTTCAGCTATAGACCCGTTCGTAATGGGTGCTTATGTAACAAAAAAATGGGTACACTACATTACTTCCCAATCCTATTTTGAGTATCCTGTACTGAAAAAATTATTGAATTATTTTGGTGCAATACCAAAACGACAAGGGATGAGTGATATAAGGTCATCCAAGATGGCCATTAATGTGCTTAAGGATAATAAAGTCGTAGGGCTTTTTCCTGAAGGTTCAAGAACAATTGATGGCTCCATGCTGCCATTTAATAATAGTGCTGCGAAGCTCATAAAACAGACAGGTTCAAATGTTGTGGTATCACATCTAAGTGGCGCATCAATATCTCTTCCAAGATGGTACAGAGGATGCTCAAGAGGCTTTAGAAGAGGTCAGATTAACCATGAAGCGTACATTCTCCTAACAAAGCAACAAGTAAATTCCTTGTCGATAGAACAAATTGATACAAAAATAAGGGCTGCTCTCTCATATAATGAATATGATTGGCAGAGAAAAAATATGATTAAGTTCCACAGCCGTTCAATGGCAGAAGGTATGCATGCTATATTACACAAATGTCCTAAATGCCTTCAGGATTTTTCTATGAGGAGCAAAGGAGCTCTACTGTACTGCCGTGACTGCAATAATACTATTGTGGTGGACAAATATGGGTTTTTAAATGCTCAGACTAAAAGCGATGTAACCTATAAAGACATGATTGAATGGAGAAAATGGCAGAACACATATTTAAGAAAAGAGATTGATAAAGACGATTTTAAAATAGTGCATTCTGGATTATTAACGATTAAAGACGGATACGGAAAGGTCTTATCCATATACCCTGACAGTACTCTGACAATTACAAAAGAAGATGTTACTTATTCATATTCGGAGGGTGATGCAGTTCTGCTGTTCCATTCTATTACGGATGCTGTATCAGATTACAGCCTGAGATTTGAGATTAATCAGGAACGAAATTCGTATCAGTTCACCCCGTCAGACGGCCAGACAGTTATAAAGATAACGGACGCTATTAAATGTATAAAAGGTATATTGCAATGATTAAAGGATTTGATATAGATAAATCACTTATAAAGCTTTCTGACTTAGTTCAGCATGAATGTAGCAATCAGTTTGCGAAACTTGAGGATACAGCAGAAACAAACCAGATAAAGATAACTCGAAGTTTTCAGGAAAAACGTGTAAGCGATGCATATTTCGCTGAAACTACAGGGTATGGATATTCAGACAGGGGAAGGGAACTTCTGGATGAAGTGTATGCAGATATATTCTGTACAGAGGATGCTCTTGTCCGCGAAAACATAGCTTCTGGTACTGCAGCTATTTCTCTAGCTATGTCTGCAAATGTCAGACCAGGAGATGAGATAATTTTCGCGAATGGAATGCCTTATGATACACTGAAAAGCACTGTAGGTATAACCAAAGCGAGAGGCAGCCTTTCTGAATATGGAATTACCCATAGGATAATTGAGACAAAAGATAATAAGATTGATCTAGATGCAGTTATAGCTTCGCTAAGTGGCAGGACAAAGATGGTTTTCGTGCAAAGATCAAGAGGTTACAGCATAAAACCTCCTGTCAGCAAGGAACAGTATATGTCTTTGTCAGCTAAAGTAAAAGCATTCAACAGTAACATAATACTGTTTACTGATAATTGTTACGGTGAATTTGTGCAGGGAGAAGAACCTACACAGTGGGGTATGGATATGGCTGCAGGCTCCCTTATTAAAAATCCGGGAGGCGGGCTTTGCAGAAGCGGAGGATATATCGTAGGAACAAAAGAATGTATAGAGAATGCTTCTGCCAGACTGTATGCTCCTGGTCTTTTAAAAGAAGTCGGTGCAACCAATAATAAAAGACTTATGTTTCAAGGATTGTATATGGCTCCCTATACAGTAAAGGAAAGCCTGAAAGGAGCTGTATTTACTGCTCTGCTGTTTGAAAAACTCGGTTTTAAGAGCTATCCGAAATTTAATGAAGACCGTCAGGATATTATTCAGTTAGTAATGTTTGATGAAAGAGAGCAGCTTTTACAGTTCTGCAGAGGAGTGCAGGCAGGATCACCGATAGACTCACATGTAACTCCATATCCATGGGATATGCCCGGATATGATGACCAGGTCGTCATGGCTGCAGGAACCTTTATACAAGGAGCTTCTATTGAATTTTCAGCAGATGCTCCATTAAGAGAGCCATATATAGCATACATGCAAGGCGGGCTTACATACACACAGGTTAAACTGGGAGTTTTAAAAGCCTGCGATATGATGATTAAGAAAGGCATGCTCCATATCTGATGAGAAAAGGAAAGGAACAAGTCAAATCTGAGAGGAATACAGGTGCGGTTATCAGAATTATGATAATTATTGCTTTTGTCCTGTTCTCTATTCTGGTAACGCGTATGGCTGTGAGTTACTATTCATCAGTGGTTAAAAAAGATATCGCATATGCAGGAAGACTTGTAGATCAGATCAATATTTCAGGATTAGTTCTTTATGAGTTCGATTCATATGATTCTGTTTCTAACCATGCATTATTAGAGACAGCCAAGGAAGGAGCAAAAGCCGGAGTCAACAGCATTATAGGATCACTTGCTAATATCGATAATCCTCTTTATGAAGAGCTTGAAGATATTAATAACCAGATATTAGCCATTCAGTATCTGTATCAGATTAATACAGGAATCCTATCGAAAGATATTGAACTTATTGACCAGCAGATAAAAGACAATCTTATATCACTGACGTCGCTGCTAAGTGATAACCGCATTTCAGAAGCTATACAGACAAGAGATGAAATAGACTCACTTTATGAATACAGAATTGATTTATTAAGTGGTCACAATCAGAAGCAGCAGCAGACTGAAACTCTGTATTCCAGACAGAACGAGTTAAAGCAGGCGATGGCAAGCGATTTAGTTGATATAATATGCAAAGAATCCGGTTATGTCACATATAATATGCAAAAGGATCAGCACCTTCATACATATGCACAAATGAGTTCCCTATATCCGGAGGAGATAAAAGCACATATATCACTGGAAGAGGGATATTCGGATGAGTCAGTTATAAAGGTCGCTACATCAAAAAAATTCCATATAGCAACAGTGCTTTCATCATCCGATGCTGCAAAAATCAAGGATGTCAGGGAATTGAAAATACATATAAACACATCAAATCTGGATTTTGAAGTTGAAGTTAGTTCGGTTATTATCGGTAACAGTGAAAATGGTGAAACAGCTGTATACTTTGAAACGGATAATATGCTTTCTTCTCTTGTATCGATAGGAAGATTTGATGGATTGCTGATAATAAAGGAATATTCTGGTATTAAAATACCGATAAGCGCTATACATAACTATAAATATTCAACATTTCAACAAACGCAGATAGCACTTATAAAAGGCATATCAGTTAAATTTGTAAATATCGATGTGCTCTATTCTGACGGCACATATGCGATAGTTCAGGATGCAGATGACATTTATAGTTTTAAAGCATATGATTATTACATACTGGACCCTGGCAAAGTATCAGATGGAGATGTCGTAAATTAGGAAGGCATGATAATGGATAATTCGTATAATTATGTTGCTAGGAATATATATAAGATCAAAGAACAGATAAATAATGAGGCTATTCTTATAATTGCTGTATCGAAGACAGTTACCTGCGAGACAGCAGCTCTTGCTTTAGAGGTTCCTGGTGTTGAACTTGGAGAAAACAGGGTGCAGGAGTTTTTAAAGAAATATGAATATTTTCAGGGTAAAGCCAAGATACATCTTATCGGACATCTTCAGAAAAATAAAGTAAAGTATATTATAGGGAAAACACCTTTAATACATTCTGTCGACAGTCAGGAGCTGCTAGAAGAAATTCAGAAGAGGTCCTCATTACAACAGGTAATAACAGATGTGCTGATTCAAGTAAAGATTTATGATGAAGAAACTAAGTATGGAGCAGATGAAAAAGATGTTATAAACCTGATTCATTATAATGAAAGTAATCCTAATGTTAAGATAAAGGGCCTTATGACAATGGCTCCTTTTACCGAAAATGAACAGATAATATCTCAAACCTTCAGGAAATTAAATGATATTTTTGTTGACATACGCAAAAATACCTTTTACAATACAGATATGGTATATCTTTCAATGGGGATGAGCAACGATTTTATGTTGGCTGCTAAGGAGGGCGCTAATGTATTGCGTATCGGTTCAGCAATTTTCAAGGATATTCCATAAATACTAAAGATTATTTGATTGTACACAAAAGAGG
>JBAZFL010000050.1:0-10565 GCA_041653455.1 Clostridia bacterium | reverse complement strand
GTATCTGTCAGTTCAGATGGCACACAGGGCAATAACTACAGCTATAGGCCTACTGTTTCAGCAGATGGAAGATATATAGCATTCAAATCATATGCTGATAATCTTATTAGTAATGATACTAACAGATGCATTGATGTGTTTGTTAAAGATATGCAGACAGGTACTGTGCAATTGATAAGTAAAAACAGAATAGGTGAACAAAGCAATTCAGACATCAGTTATATGGAAATACCTCCAGAAATCAGCGCTGATGGAAGATATGTCCAATATGATTCATATGCGACTAATATCGCTCAGTTTGATTTTAATAGCTACAATAACAAAGTATTTATATTCAACAGGTCTTCAGATACAGGAAGCGGTACCCAGATTCCTGATTATACTGTACCTGTTGGTTTGTCAGCACAATATGGCCAATCATTATCTGATGTTCAGCTGCCATATGGTTTTACATGGGAAGATCCCCTTTATACAAAAGTCGGAAGTGTCGGAAGCAATACATTCAAAGTTTCATATACGCCGGATGATCTTCTTGCGTATTCAATTGTAACAGGAATTGATGTTGTTATCCAGGTTACAAAAGCATTGCCAGATTACTATGTTCCTTCAAACCTAGCTGCAGATTATGGCTTAACATTAGCTGATATAGAATTACCTGCAGGTTTTTTCTGGCAGAACGCTCTTACAACTTCTGTAGGAAATGCTGGCGCTAGACAATTTATAGCCACATATACTCCAACTGATACATTGAATTATGAAATTGTTACCGACATAGCAGTTACTGTTCTTATAAACAAGATTAACCCATTATACACTATACCTACAGATCTTGAATCTGAATATTTAGACACATTGGCTGATGTATTTCTGCCAACAGGGTTTACCTGGAAAGATAAGCTTACTACTTCTGTAGGAAGTGCTGGTACTAAACAGTTTATGGTTACATTCACTCCAGATGATACAATTAACTATAACACAATTACAGGTATTCCTGTAAGTGTCATTGTCAACAAACTTGATCCTCTTTATACTGTACCAACTGGACTTGTAGCAGAATATAGCGATACTCTATCTGAAGTTGCTTTACCTTCGGGGTTTTCATGGCAGGATACAGGCGATACTTATGTTGGAAATATTGGACTTAATCAGTTTTTTGTAATTTATACTCCTGTTGATACAATAAATTATAACATTATAAGAGATATTCAAGTTCAGATTAGCGTAACTAAGGCGGATCCTGTATTTTCAGTTCCTACCGGACTGACGGCAATATATGGAAATACTCTTTCTGATGTTATCCTGCCTTCAGGGTTTTCATGGCAGGATACTTTGGATACTTCAGTCGGCAATGCTGGTATTAATCCGTTCTTAGTGACATATACCCCCTCAGATACAGAAAACTATAATGTCATCCGGGACATATCGGTTAATGTAAATGTATCGAAGGTTATTAGCAGGATTGAAGCGGATACCTCTGGAATTCAGACAATGTATAATTATAATGACTCATTGGATCTTGATAATCTGGCTGTGATCATTTACTACACGGATAATACTACTTTGAAGGTTAATTATGCTGATTTTGATGCATATAGTATAAGGACAAGGCCATCAGATGGAATAAAACTAAATCATTATAATAATTTAGTAGAAATAGGCTTAGACAGTTATAGTGATGAATTCTCCTTGGTAATAAATAAGATAGCTACTAGGATTATGATAGGCGGATACCCTAAAGGAGTTTATTATAAAGAGAGTCTGTTTGATTTAAAGAAAACAGGAGCAGAGATACTGTATTCAGATGGTTCATTTGAAAGTGTAATGTGGGATGGTTTTGAAAAGTTTGGTATTAGAATCGGTTACATATTTGAACGTAAAGAAGACAGAGTAGAATTTAAATATGCACTTCGTTATGGAAATTTATCACAGTTTTTCGAATTTGCTATAATGACTATTGAACCAATAACATCAATACCTGTTGAACGTATATTAGTGCCTCATGAATCAATATCTTTTAAAAGCATAGGAGAAATCATAAAGCTGAGAGTAAGCTTTTTCCCTTCTAATGCTTCAGATACAAGATTATCATTCAGATCAATGGATAATAGTATTGCTACAGTAAATAAGTATGGGGACATATTAGCAGTAGGATATGGAAATACAGAAATTATTATTTCATCTTTGGATAAAAATGCAAAAGTGAGTATAAAAGTTTATGTTGGAAAAGAATTCTATATTGAAACGACAGAAATCCCAGAAATTGTTCAAGGTACTCCATATTATGCAAAACTATCTGTTGCATACGGAAAAGCACCATTTACATGGATTGCAGAAGGTCTGCCTGCTGGTCTTTCAATTGACAGTTCTACCGGAGTAATATCCGGTACTGCAGAATCTGCTTCCCCTAGTGTGATTACTGCTAATGTGTTTAATGTAATTGTAATTGATGCAAATAAAGATAGAGCAGAAATGAGTTATTCTTCAAAAGTAAGCAAAAACAGGGTTAAAATTATGAATGTAGGCAATATTCTGCCTGATGGATATGTCAATGAGCAGTATAAGGCAGTAATTGAAGCAAGGTATGGCACAGTACCATATGTTTTCACTGCAACTAATCTTCCAGAAGGATTAAGCATAAATTCTGCAACAGGGGCTATTAGCGGTATTCCTACACAAAAAGCTTATAATGTATCAATAAGGGTAACTGTACGTCAGGAATCTGGAACAGACAGCTGGTCTGATAGTGTAACTTTCATTTTAAGCATAAAGGAAAGCGATTCAATATTGAAGATAAACATGGACTCATCAGATAAGGGTTCAAGCGCTACAATAAATGCTAATGACCTTATAAGTTACAGCAATAAAGATAAAGAGATAATAGTCGAGACTGATAGAGCATCATATAATCTGCCTGTGGGCACAATAAGTGGTGATAGCATAAAAAATGCTTTCGGATCTGATGCAGATTTTAATGATGTTGAAATAAATATTGATATCAAAGAACCTGATGAGGATAAGATTCAATTTGTTGAAAGTGTAGAGAAAAGCGGGAAATTCAATATGATGGTTCCACCTGTTGATTTTAATGTCACATTGAAATATGATGGCAAAACAGTGGAAATTGATAAATTCAATGTATATATTGAAAGACGCATTCTGATTCCTTCTAGTATAAATCCATATTCCATAAGCACTGCGATAGTTGTGGAACCAGATGGAAAATTAAAACATGTCCCCACCAGAATAGAATATGTGAATGGACAGTATTATGCAGTTATTAAAAGCCGTACAAACAGCACATATGTGTTGATAGATAAAGAAGTCATGTTCACCGATATTGAAGGTCATGAAGCGCAATCAAGCATAGTAAATATGGCAAGGAGGCTTATTGTAAATGGAATTTCTGCTGATATGTTTGATCCTGACGGTCTTGTAACAAGAGCTCAGTTTTGCGCGATGCTTTCAAGAGCATTGGGAATCTCTGAATCTTTAGATACCGTTCAGTTTACCGATGTGGAAAAGGGCAGCTGGTATTATGAATATGTAGTTGCAGCATCCTCATACAACCTTGTAAAGCGAAGCAGAAATAATACATTCGATCCTGAAATGAATATAACTGTCGGACAAGCAGCAAATGCTTTGAGCAGTTCAATGTATTTGACCGGTAATGGCATAATAGTATCAATGGATGAATATGATGAATATACAGATATTTATCTGGACAAGAACAAAGTATCGCAGAGTGTTTTGCTATCAATAGCCAGACTGAAGAAAGCAGGTATATATTTTGATTATGAAGATACGAAGACACATTCAAATGAGTATCTGACAAGAGCAGATGCAGTAATGATGATAGAGCAGATGCTTAAAGCATCAGGGCTCATAGATTAGCGTAAAATAACTTGTACTATAGACCGGTATCATTACCGGTCTTTTTTAATGGAAAATTAATAAAATTTCATTTGGTTAATAAAATCTTAAGGATTCATACAGTTTATTTTTAATGAGAATTCCCATATCATACTATGAAACGGAGGCGGATATGGAAATAGTCAGAAGTATAAATTATTTATTATCACTTATTTTTTTGATATGTTACTCATACCAGTTTGTATACATTATCATAAGCTTGTTCCTGAAAAAGAAAAGTTATGCAGAAAGCAGCACAAAAAGGTATGGTGTCTTGATATGTGCAAGAAATGAAGAAAATGTCGTATCCCAGCTTATATTCAGCATTAAGAATCAGAATTACCCTGCTGAATTAATAGATGTTTTTCTAGTAGCAGATAACTGCAGTGATAATACAGCTGATACTGCGAGAAATTCTGGAGCAATTGTTTTTGAACGCAATAACAGGCAGAAAATAGGGAAAGGATATGCTCTAAACTATCTATTATGCAGGATTGATGAACAATATAAAATTGAAAGCTATGCAGGTTTCTTTGTTTTTGATGCAGATAATCTGCTTGATGAGTCATATATTGGTGAAATGAACAAGGCATTTTCACATGGGTATGATATTGTTACCAGTTATAGGAACTCAAAAAATTATGATTCCAACTGGATTTCAGCAGGATATTCATTATGGTTTCTCCGCGAATCATGTTCTCTTAATCATCCACGATGTGTGTTGAAGACAAGTTGCGCAGTATCAGGAACAGGTTTTCTATTTGCAACAGGATTAATTAAGAAATATGGCGGATGGCATTTCTTCCTTTTAACTGAAGATATTGAATTTACAGTACATAATATTTTAAATAATGAAAAAATAGGATACTGCGCTACAGCTGTATTGTATGATGAACAGCCTGTTACTTTCAAGCAATCATGGCACCAGCGTATAAGATGGGCAAAAGGATATCTGCAGGTGTTTTCAAAATATGGATACAGTATGATTAAGGGAGTTTTTAAAAAATCAGGTTTTTCATGCTATGATATGTGCATGTCAACAATGCCAGCTGTATTTATAAGTATAGCGGGCATGATAATTAACATTACAGCTTTGATAGCAGGAAGTATTAACAATATTGATGTAAGCCTGATTATTAGCTCTTTACTAGAAGCATTTGTAAATATGTATCTTATGCTCTTTGTAATTGGCGGGATAACCACAATTACCCAATGGGATATGATACATGCTAAACCAATAAGCAAGATAATTTATATATTTACATTTCCATTATTTATGATGACATACATACCAATATCTATTGTGGCTTTATTTAAAAAAGTTGAATGGAAACCTATAGCTCATACATATTCTGCAACTTTAAGCCAAGTAAGGATAAAAAAGTAATTATATGATACTATCTAAAAATAGAGTATGGATTGGTTAGTAAAAATATTACTTGAACATCTTTAATTATGGTGACTTATTATAACTATATGTTAGAATGTATGTAACCGTATAAACCTATATGAACTTGATACGGACATTGGGTGTTATAATGAGTGTTTTTGAGAGACTGATGATGGGGTTAATATTCGCAGCTGCGCCAGCTATCGCATTATTCAATGTAGGATGGCGTTTTTTAGATATGATATATGATGGTAAATATATAGTTTTAGGAGCGATCTCTGGTCTAGTTATAGGTATACTGATTGATATTGTTTTCTTTCGAAAAGTACTTTTAAATGCATATAATGCAGGCTACATAATACCAGTATTGATTTATGTTTTCTATATGCTCTGCGTTTTTCTCTGTTTCAGCAAAATTCCTGTTGCAGCTTTGCTTATTGGGATAATGGCAGGATATTATGAGGGCAGGAAACTTTTTCATTACAAAGCGAATTCTTTTGAATCAGGTTATAGGATAGACAGGACAGCGCAACTGACTTCTGCAGGTGTAGCAATATACTGTATGGGGAGCACCTTCAGTATTTTTTCTGAATATGATGACACACTGATAATTATAAAAAAGATATTTAATATAAATCAATCAGCAATTGAGGAATGGATGGTGCTTGTCTTCATTATCTTTATCAGCATCATACTTATATTCTTTCAATACTGGATTACAAAAAAGACCGCAATATATGCATTGAGAAAGGAAACTAAAAAATGAAAAAAATAGATATTCATGTTCACAGCAGGATATATCTGACAGAAGAAGAGGAAAGGTCCGCTATAACCAGGCCGGGAACAGAGAAATTAACATATGCGACTCCTGAACAGATTAAAGAATTTTATCAGGAATTAGGTATTGAAAAGGGTGTTCTGCTTCTAAGCGAAGCTCCTGAAGGAATGCATTACACTTCAACAAATCAAGAAGTAATGAGAATTGTCAGGAAATATCCAGATCTTTTCTACTGGTTTTGCAGTATTGATCCAAGATGCGAAACAAACAGTAATGATACTGATTTATCATACTATATAAATCATTTTAAGGAGAATGGAGCAAAAGGAATCGGTGAAATAACAATAAAGCTTCCATTTCTCGATGGAAGAATGCAGAATCTTTTTAAACATGCGCAGATTTGTGATATGCCGGTACTTTTTCATATTGGAACTGACAGCAGCCCGTATGGTATTTATGATGTTTTAGGATTGAAACAGCTTGAAGAAACCTTGAAAAGATATCCAAAACTTATATTCATAGGTCATTCACAACCGTTCTGGGCTGAAATTGGAGCAGATATAAATGAAGAGGACAGAAACGGATATCCTTCTGGTCCAGTTACTAAAGCTGGCCGTGTAGTTGAGCTTATGAGGAAATACAGCAATCTGCACTCTGATTTGTCAGCAAACAGCGGCTTCAATGCTGTAACTCGGGATCCTGATTTCGGATATGCTTTTTTGGAGGAATTTCAAGATAGGATATATTATGGAACAGATATTTGTTCAGCGAGAAAAGAAAAATCATTCAAGTTAGTTCAGTTTTTAGATCAAGGAGTGGAAAAAAGCAAATTGAGCAAATCCGCATACGACAAGATATGCAGATTAAATGCAATAAGACTTTTAGAAAGGTGAGGCAATATTATGAAAAGAATTGATATGCATATTCATTCAATAATGCATTATGATGAATTTGAAAAGAAAAGCGATATACAAAGGCCATACCCGAATACAGGAACATTTGCAACACCTGAAGAATTGAAGCCAATATATGAAAGATTAGGTATTGATAAAGGAGTTCTTCTTCCAATAGTATCAATGGAAGGACAGCACAGGATGATGAGTAATGAGGAAATTTACAGAATCGTCTGCGAATATCCTGATATGTTCTACTGGTACTGCAATGTAGACCCAAGATGGTCATCTAATACCAAAGACTCGGATCTTGGATATTTCATTGAGCACTATAAGAAACTAGGAGCAAAGGGAATAGGAGAAGTAACAAGCAAACTGGCTTTTAATGATCCTAAGATGAAAAACTTATTCCATCATGCGCAAAAAATGAAAATGCCTCTGCTTTTTCATATAGGCGCAGAACAAGAACCATATGGTATTTTTGATGAACTGGGTCTTCCATTACTGGAAAGGACTCTTAATGATTATCCTGATCTTATTTTCATTGGTCATTCAGCTTCCTTCTGGTCGCATATAAGTAAGGATGTAACTAATGAGACAAGATCATCATATAATAAAGGACCAGTTGCTGAAGGTGGCAGAATACCGGAACTTATGAAAAAATATCCAAACCTGTATGCAGATATTTCTGCTAACAGCGGATATTATGCAATAACAAGGGACCCAGATTTCGGGTATGCTTTTTTGGAGGAATTTCAGGAAAGATTGTTTTATGGAACTGATATTTGCGCTCCAAGGGAATATGTGTTTTATAATATGATAAATTTCTTGGATGATGGATATAAGCATAACCGCTTAAGCAAGTCTGCATACGAAAAAGTTAACAGATTGAATGCTGAAAAAATATTAAAATGACACTATTATGTTAGAATATTTATAATATTACCAACTATTTTTATAAATTTGCGAATAGCTATTGCCAAAATTTTATTTACGTGTATAATCTTATTGAGATTGGATATTGGTAGCTATGATAATAACAAGAAATACTGTACAAAGGGAAATTATTTTACAAACCGTTTTAAATATGGATAATCATCCATCTGCTGATGAAGTATATGACAAATTAAGATATGATAATCCTTCAATCAGCAGGGCAACGGTTTACAGGAATTTGGAATTGCTTGCTAAGCAAGGGAAAATACTTCATGTTGAAATGCCCAAAGGAGCAGATTGCTTTGATTTCAACACTAAAGATCATCATCATATTCGTTGTGAAATATGTAAGAAGGTATATGATATAGATATTCCGGAGATTCCAAAAATTAAATATGACAGAATTAATTCAGGCGGATCCATTATTAACGGATACACTATATCGTTTAGCGGTATATGCCCGGACTGTCAAAAAAAATGATAAGGAGATTTACATGAAGGAATTAAAAGGCACAAAAACACAAGCAAATCTGTTGGAAGCTTATGCTGGAGAATCAATGGCAAGAAACAAATATACATATTTTGCTTCAAAAGCAAAAAAAGACGGGTATGTCCAGATAGCTAATATTTTTGAGGAAACTGCAAACAATGAGAAGGAGCATGCGAAAATCTGGTTCAAATTACTTGATGGTATAAACGATACACCTGAAAATCTTCTACATGCTGCTGAGGGTGAAAACTATGAATGGACTGATATGTATGCCAGATTTGCCAAAGAAGCAAGAGAAGAAGGATTTAATGAAATAGCCATACTTTTCGAACAGGTAGCCAGAATCGAGAAAGAGCATGAAGAAAGATACAGAAAGCTTCTTGCAAATATTAACGACGGAGTAGTTTTTTCGAGAGATTCAGAAATGATATGGCAGTGCAGTAACTGTGGTCATATTGTTGTCGGGAAAAAAGCTCCTCAGATGTGCCCTGTATGTTCACACCCAAGAGATTATTTCGAAATTAGGTCAGCAAATTACTAATTATTACTGAAAATAATAAATAAGACGGCTTTTGCCGTCTTTTTATTTTGCTTTATTTGATATTTATTACATGGTTAGATTCTATTAGTACTCTAATAAGTGTATATCAGTATTTCCCAACCTGTTTGACAGTCTTGATGATAGTCTTGAAATTTTCAAGGCTGACACTGTTAGGTATAGAATGGTCTGATGAGAAAATGTAACCTCCATTCTCTTTCAATATTGGCACATTCTGATTTATTGCTTGTGTTACCTCATCAAGATTGTCCCAAAGAACAGCATTTAATCCTCCATGAAGTACAAGTCTGTCACCATATCTCTTTTTTAAATAAATAGGGTCCATTCCGGCTTTGATTTCGAGCGGATTGAGAGCATCAACTCCTATATCAACCAAATCATCAACAAAACCCATTACATCACCACAAGAATGAAGATGTGCATATATTCCTTTATTATGAGCCCAATCAACGGCTTTCTTATGGAATGGTTTTAGAATATTACTATATGTTTCTTTCGAAAAAAAAGTAGTATTTTTGTATCCCATGTCGTCATACCAGAATATAGAATCAAATTTATAGCCTTTGTCCCACAATAAGTCAAAATGTTTAATACAGGAATTAAGATAAGTCTCAAACATATCCATAACCCATTCAGGTTCTTCTAGCATTGCTATAAGTATTGTTTCTGTGCCACACATCCATGAATGCGTTACATCAAAACCAAACCAGAATCCCGCTTCCAGCCAATGGCCATTTGCTACCCATTCAGGATATACCCTTTCAAGCCGTTCAAAGTTTATTCTGTTTGCACCATTTATCATGCGCTTTTTTGTTTCTTCAAACCATATCTTTGAATTATCGACCTTATAGTCAAGGAATTCGGGAGTAGAGTCTTCTTCTTTAAACTTTCTTAAAGTAACTCCATAATTAGTAGTGTATGTAACTTGTTTTTCATTTTCTTCAATTATTTTTACTTCGTACTGGGGTGAAACATCGACATTCAATCTAGATACCTTATCTATTTCAAAGTAATCCCTCCAGTCGATATCCTCTGGCATGCCTTCTCTTTTCCATCTTCTTAATGTGCCTTCCCATGGCGAGTCAATAATGGGAATCCTATCTGCTTGCTTATGCTGGAACATTCTTTGGAAACGTTCTCTAGATGTCATTTCTTTCATCGTGTGCTCCTTTACTAACTGATAACAATAGTATACTATACTTCATTTGAGCTGATAGTGTATAATTAATTAATGGATAAAAAATTTTTATATGAACAATGGAAAAAAGAAGAACAAATACCTTTGACAGGATGGGATTTTTCTCATATTGATTCCATGTATGAAAGTTTTGATACCCCATGGGACTATTCATGTATATTAAAATCATTTATTAAAAAAGACATGATGCTACTGGATATGGGTACTGCAGCTGGTGAGTTTCTTCTGACCTTGAACCATCCTTTCTGTAATACATGGGTCACTGAAGGATACACTTCTAATATCGAGATTATTAAGCAGAAACTGGTTCCATTGGGAATTCGTCTGTGTATAATTGATAATGATTCAGCATTAAAATTGGATGATGACTATTTTGATATTGTAATCAATAGGCATGAGTCATACGACCCAA
>JBAZFL010000049.1:0-10615 GCA_041653455.1 Clostridia bacterium | reverse complement strand
TTATTACATTACGCCGAAAAAAAATGTCCAAAGATTTAATATTTCATGAATTTGTAGTATTAAGAAACATACTTAACATTCAGACAGAAAAAAATACTCCTTTATACCCTTCTGATTTAAGTGACAGATTAAATCTATCAAGATCATATGTTACTTCAGTTTTAAATTCTCTTGAGAAAAAAAACTTAATCAATAGAACCGTCGATTTAACTGATCGTAGAAGAATTTTAATCTTTATAACTGATAAAGGCCAACAAATTTTGATAATATGAAAAAGAAAGAACTAGAACAGGCGAATTTGCTTATTCAAAAATTATCTGATGCAAAGACAATAAAGCTAATCTCTCTGCTTGATGATGCTAGCGATATACTAGATAAAGGAGAATAGTAATTGATTAAAATATTGAGATTTATAAAAAAAGATTGGTGGAAAGTTATTATTGTATTAGTACTAACATTTGCCCAATCAATGGCTAATCTTTATCTGCCAAGTTATATGTCTGATATAGTTAACACAGGAATACCTTCTGGAGACATTCCTTATATTATGAAAATAGGTGGGCTTATGCTAGGTGTAGCGTTTCTTGGTATAACATGCCAAATTGTAGCCCGTTTCATATCTTCAAAGGTATCATCTAAATTCTCATATGCAATACGTGATTCAGTTTTTAAGAAGGTAGAATCATTCTCATTATCGGAATTTGATAGATTTTCGACAGCTTCTTTAATAACAAGATGTACTAATGATGTAACTCAGATACAGCACTTTCTGGATATGACTTTACGAATGGCAATTTCTGCTCCAATGATGGCAATAGGTGGCATTATAATGGCAATACGTTACGGTCAGAGCCTTTCATGGATTTTGATTTTATCCTGCACCGCTATTGTTGCTGTCATGGGATTGAATTTCCTTATAACTGTTCCGAAATTTAAAAAAATGCAATCTAATATTGACAGACTTAATCTTGTTACTAGAGAAAATTTAAGTGGAATGAGAGTAATAAGAGCATTTAATGCTCAAAATAATCAGAATAAGAAATTTGATGATGCAAATATATCATTAACAAAGCTACACCTCGTTATAGGTCGTATTAACGCAGTTCTTCAGCCTATGACTATATTTATAATGAATATAACAACTGTAGTGGTATTATGGTTAGGTTCAACACTCGTTGCAAATTTATCTATTCAGGTCGGGGATCTTATGGCATTTATACAGTATGTAATGCAGATCATGTTCAGTTTTCAAATGCTCAGTATGACTTTCATGATAATTCCAAGAGCTATGGTATCCATTAAAAGGGTAAATGATGTTCTCGATACAGAGCCCGTAATAAAAAATCCGTTATATTCGGAAATAGACACTTCCTTGAATATTGGAGTTGTCGAATTCAGAAATGTTTCATTTATATATCCCAATGCATTAGAACCAGCTTTAAAGGATATTTCATTTACTGCAAAACCAAATCAATTAACTGCAATTATAGGCTCTACAGGCAGCGGAAAAAGCACTTTGGCAAATCTGATACCTAGATTATATGATGCAACTAATGGTGATATATTTATTGATGGTGTAAACATAAAAAATTTCGATATAAAAAATCTAAGGGAATTAATTGGATATGTACCACAGAAAAACATTCTTTTTTCCGGTACCATAGAAAGTAATATACGATTTAGCAGAAGCATCACAGATGATGAAATCATCAGATCTTCCGAGATATCTCAAGCAAATGAATTTATAAATGAAAAATATGAGGGTTATAATCACTACATAGCACAAGGCGGCCTAAATGTTTCAGGCGGACAGAAACAGCGGTTATCTATAGCTCGTGCGTTGGTGGGTTCTCCAAAAATTTATATTTTTGATGATAGTTTTTCTTCTTTAGATTTTCACACTGAATCAAAACTTAAGACTGCCCTATTTGAAAAAACCATAAATTCCACAGTTATATTAATTACTCAGAGAGTTAGTACGATTATGAATGCTGATCAGATAATAGTTCTTGATGCAGGAAGACTTGTTGGCATAGGAACGCATAAGGATTTACTGAAAAACTGTAATGTATATTATGAGATAGCTTCATCTCAATTAACGAAAGAAGAACTATTATGACAATACAAAACAAAGGCACAGATAAATTTGACAGACCTATTCCTGGACCCCGTGGAGGTCCAAGAGCTACCATGAAATTAGTTGAAAAGCCAAAGGATTTCAAAGGTACAATGAAAAAACTAGTGAAATATTTAAAACCCTACTGGTTTTTGTTAATTATATCTATGATATTTTCTATTGCTTCAACGATTTTCAATGTTTTATCTCCCAGACAGATGGGACTTATCACTACTGAATTATATCTTGGTATAATGGAAAAAAATGGACAAATTGATTTTATATATATATCACGTATTATACTTCTTCTGGTACTTCTACACATAGGATACTCTCTATTTCATGTGATCCAAGGTTTTATATCCAATAGTGTTTCACAAAAAATAGGATACAAATTAAGAAAAAACATGGCTGACAAATTTAACAGATTGCCATTATATTATTTTGATACAAATCTTCATGGAGACATATTAAGCCGTGTAACAAATGATATTGATACAATAACAGCAACATTCAATCAAAGCTTATCACAGATCACATCAACAATAACCCAAATAATCGGCGTTATGGTAATGATGCTAATAATATCTCCATTAATGACTGGAGTAACAATTATAATCGTACCTCTCACTTCCCTTTTTGTTACTGTATTAGTAAAAAAATCGCAAAAATATTTTAAAGCACAACAGAAAAATCTAGGTAATCTGAATGGGCATGTTGAGGAAATGTTATCTGGCCATCTTGTTCTTAAAGTATTTAATGGTGAAGCTCGCTCAATAGAAAATTTCAGTAAATTAAACAATGAACTATATAAAAGCTCATGGAAGTCTCAATTCCTTTCTGGATTGATGATGCCAGTGACGGGATTCATAGGCAATATCGGTTATGTTGCAGTATGTGTAATGGGAGGATATCTTGTAGTATCAAACAATATACAGGTTGGAGATATTCAAGCATTTATTAGATATGTCAGACAATTTAACCACCCTATGAGTCAGACTGCTGGTATAGCAAACACTCTTCAAAGCACTGCAGCAGCAGCTGAAAGAGTCTTTCAATTCTTAAATGAGATGGAAGAAAAACCTGACAGTGATGAATGCACTGATATTAAAGACATAAAAGGTAACGTTTCCTTTAACGATGTTTCCTTTGGTTATAGTAATAATGTAAGTATAATTAAAAATCTCTCAATTGAAATAAACGCTGGTCAGAAAGTAGCAATTGTAGGTCCGACTGGCGCTGGAAAAACAACACTTGTCAATCTTTTAATGAGATTTTATGATGTTGATTCAGGAAGCATAAAAATTGATGGTATTGATATTAGAAACATGAAAAGAAATGATTTACGAAATCTTTTTGGCATGGTACTTCAAGATACATGGCTGTTTAATGGTACTTTACGGGATAATATATCATATTCAAATCCTTCTGCTTCTGATGAAGATGTACAAAGAGCTGCAGTTCTTGCATGTGCCGAGCACTTCATTTTATCAAGTGGTGATGGGTATGACATGATAATAAATGAAGAAGCAAGCAATATATCCTCAGGCCAGAAACAATTACTAGCAATCGCAAGAACAATTCTTGCAGATAATCCGATGCTTATTCTTGATGAAGCAACATCCAATGTAGATACGAGAACAGAAATACTGATACAGAAAGCAATGGATAATCTAATGCAGAAACGAACTTCATTTATTATTGCCCATAGATTATCAACAATTAAAAATGCAGATGTTATACTTGTTATAAACAATGGAGAGATAATTGAAAAAGGCAGTCATATAGAATTACTTAAGAAAAATGGATTTTACTCAAAACTGTATTATAGCCAATTTGATAAAATATCCTCAGAGTCTAAAGCTTTATAGAATAGTTTTTCACTTTATAAACTGGATTATAACTCTCTTTTGCTTTTTTCAGGCCTTCCAAACCAAGATCTTCCTGTCTGTTTATGTATGTAATATCTGGAAACTCATTCTTAACAAATTCATTATTAATAACGGCATATGAACCTTTTATTTTAGTATTCGCTTTTTCAAAATAAACACATGCCATATCATCAGAAATTTTTTCTCCGATAGCAAATGCAATTACTTTTCCATCTGTTAAAATAGCACCCGCTTTATAATTTATTCCTATGTCATAATTCAAGAGTTCACTTATTGCTTGTTTTTCCACATTCAAATCATTTGAGAATTCTTTCGTTTCATTCCACTCTTCTAGAAGACTCATCACAAAAGGAATATCCTTGATACCTATTTTTTGATAAGTATATTTATTATTTTTAGTAAACTGATTAAGATGATTTTTCTTTGCATGAAATTTTTTTCCTGACAAATTGATCAATTCATCTGCAAGGTATACATATTCTGCAAAATCCGGTTCCTCATTGATTTCATATAAGTTCTCAAAAAGTTTGCTTTTCTCCTCATCTATGCAATATACAAGATTATTCCCACCTATATGTTCTTTGTATTCTTTAACTTTCTCAAGTGCTTTGTAAATATCTCCTTCTCCCAAAGGAAGCGGAGATGCATAATTGTATTTCTTTTCAAATAAGTACAAGAAATTATCCTGTATGTCATATAGCAGTCCAGTACTGTGTCTCCATAGATATGTGGTAGTAAATTGCGCTAAAGACATATGCTTATTAGCATATTTAAAGAAGCTTTTAATATTGTCCAAATTTGTATGTGATACAGGCTTGGGATTAAGCATGTTACTTATTAACAGGTTCTTTCTGCCATATACTCTCCACATTCTGTGTAAAAGCTGTAGGTTTAATATATCTGATGGCGTTTTTTATTACTTGTAGTACTTGCTTATTATAATATGATTCATATGTCTCATGACCAGGTTGAAAATAGAAAAGCTTGCCGTTTTGTATGTTTTTTACCCACCCAGAACGAAATACATTTCCACCCGAAAACCAGGATATGAATATAAGCTCATCAGGATCTGGAATACCGAATGGTTCTCCGTATGTTTCTTCTTTATCCAAAATAATATAATCACCTATTCCTTGTGATATAGGATGTGTAGGTTTCAAATTCCATAGTATCTGTTTTTCATTTTGCTCTCGCCATGACAAACTGCCAGAACAACCTGTTAAGGTTTGCATAAGTTTACTTGCATGAGCGGAATGTAGAAGTATAATTCCCATTCCATTTCTGACTCTATCTGCTATTTTTCTGACTATTTCATCATTAACCTGGGCGTGAGCCATATGTCCCCACCAAAGTAATACATCGGTATTATTAATAACCTCATCAGGTAACCCTTGATCAGGTTGATCGAGAGTCGCTGTCGTTATAACAAAATCTGATTCTGATGAAAGTTGTTCCTTAAGGGCTTCATGTATACCTAAGGGATAAATCCTTTTTACAGATTCATTATTTTTTTCATGTTTGAATTCATTCCATATAGTTATACGGATAGGCATTATGCTCTCTCCATGTATTCTCCGGTTCTTGTATCAACTCTTACAAGATCACCTATATTGACGAATAAAGGAACTTTTATCTGTGCTCCAGTTTCTACTGTCGCTGGTTTTGTAGCACCCTGTGCAGTATTTCCAGCAAATCCGGGTTCTGTATGCGTTATCTCCAATACTACAAAATTAGGAGGCTCTACACCAAATATTTCACCTTTATATGAAAGTATTTGGACAATTTCATTTTCTTTAACAAACTCCAGAGAATCACCAAGCGACTGTCCGTTTATAGGTATCTGGTCATATGTCTCAACATCCATAAAATAGAAAAGATCTCCATCGGCATAAAGATATTGCATATCTTTCTTTTCCATACGAGCAATTTCAAATTTGTCGGATGGATTAAATGTTCTCTCTACTATTGAACCTGTCTTTACATTACGAATTTTAGCTCTAACAAATGCAGCACCTTTGCCTGGTTTCACATGTTGAAATTCAATTATTTGAAAAACTACTCCATCCATTTCAAATGTTATTCCGTTTCTGAAATCTCCAGCTGTAATCATATTTTTCCTCCATAATAAACATCTCTATTGATTGTACTCTATTGTCTGAATTTTTGTCAATATTTCAAAAAACTACAAAAAAAAAGAGCTTACTCTTTTTTTCAAAAGTTATGCTCTTTTCACTTTATCAGAACGTAAACAGCTTGTACATATATTAGCTTTTCTAACAGTTCCATTGTCATCTATTTTTACTTTTCTGATATTTGGTTTAAAAGTACGGCTGGTTTTTCTTTCAGAATGACTGACGTTATTACCGAACACTGTAGCTTTTTCACATATTTCACATTTAGCCATTATCTTCACCTCCTAAATAACGCACCTAAGTTAGTATACAGGAAGATGAATCAATAATCAAGTATTATTTTCATCATCTCTCCTGCAAAAAATGTTATAAGTCAAAACTATCTGCTCTCACTTATATATATCTGAACTCTGCTTTGAATAATTTTTGCAGTCTCTTCAGCTGTCTTGTTTCCAGCATAATACATTTTAGTTTCTTCTTCTATTATCTGAAGCACACCAGGTTCATATGTCTGTAATGTATTAACGCTTTGAATGAATGATTTTATGTACTTAACATCATCTTCAGTTATTCTAGATACTTCTGGAGTTGGATAAGGCATAATATCAATATATTCATCTTTTAACGGTCTAATTATTCCTCCTGAACCCTCTCCATCAATTGCTTTTTGACCTAATTTATCAAAAGCAGCTATTTTTATCGGCCATTCATATGTAAGGCTTTCTTGATTCTTATCTGAAAGATATGATTTTATAAACTCCCATGCTCCATCAATCAATTTAGATTTTGATGAGATTGCAATGCGGCTGTATACTGATATTGCAGAACCATTCTTCTGCGAATTTGGAAATCCGATAAAGGTAATATCATCCTTAAAAGTATAATCTCTCATGTCTGTAAGCTGGTAGAATGAACTTAAAGTCATATAGTTCAATATTGCTCTATCTTCTTCATATGATTTATTATATTTATCCCAAAAATCAGGAGGCAGATTGTCGTAATCAATATTATCCCAGAATGATTTTTCATCAAATGTCTTAACAAATTTTAAAATATCAATAAAATCCTTACTGTCAAATGTGCATTTTCCTGTATCCTTATCGATAAACTGTCCTAAACCAAGATTCATTGCAATATTCATTACTCCTGCTCGATTTTCACTTAAGAAGGTAACAGTTTCTTCAGGAAGCTTAGCTAACAAAGCCTGAAGTTCTCCCATTGTCCATCCTGTTGCTTCGGGTTGAACGAACTTACTCTTTATGGCTACAGTGCTTATCGTAAATGAAGGAGATATTGAATACAGTTTTCCATTAACGCTCAAAGCGTCAAGAACATTTGCAAAATAATCATCACGATTAAAATTTTCGTCTTCATCCATAAGTTTGTATAAATCATAGAAAAGTCCTTTTGAAACATAGCTGTCAAACGGCATTTCCGAGTTAACTAGCAATATATCGGGCATATTTCCAGCTATGATATCATTATTAAGCTTTTCCATAATCTTATCATAATCGACATTTTCTTCTTGGTCGTAATAGTCCTTAATCTGTATTCTGTATTCCTGACTGTTCCTATTGAATTCAATTACTGCTTTCCTTATTTCATATGAACCATAAGCAGTTGCTAAAGTAATAACATATTTAGGTATAACCTCTTCTGGCGGAATATAGTCTAGAAGAAGTATGAAATTCCTACTGGTCCAAGTAGATTCATCATATTCATATCCTACACATATGAATTTTTCATCGGAAACAGCAGTTATCATATTAATATTAGGATTTTCAATATCAGAATTTATCCAGTCAAGCAGTTCCTTGCTTGTATTATTGTCTATATTATATCCATATATACCTGACTGAGTAGAATAGTAAAGTGAGTAATTTTGGCCAGAAAAAATGTTATATATATTATTTTGAAGATGATCATTAACTGTAATCTCATTTGTAAAACCTTTTGATTCTGGATCAATTATGCGAATCTGCATTTTATAGCCTTCTGGAGTTTCCGCATTAATAGCAGCAGCTACTTTTCCATCACCGAAATTAAACATCCTGTTCATCCATGAGTTTTCTTCCATCTCAACTTTAAAAGAAAAATTAAAATTTTTATCAAGCACAAAAATAGTACGATCAGATGATATATAGAGATTACCTAATGAATCAATAGTTATCGTTCCTATATAAAAATAATCTGTAGTGATATGATTTTTGAGTAATTCCTTAATATTTATTTTTTTCTGGATATTTCCCATATTATCCATGACTACTAGAAAGTTGTCAGATTTATACTCTCCAGAAGTTTTATCTGAAACCCAAGCTTCAACATTAGCTAAAAGCCTTCCATCTGTCAGAACACTGATATTAGATAAATAGGAACCATCATATCCTTCCATTTTTGAAAAATCAAGATTCAATAAATTTTCTACTGCGTTTGAACCATCCTGATTCATACTATACACTATATAGTATTGATTATTTTTTTCTTCATCATATCCACTTCCAATTATATTAATTTTCTCACCATCAAAATACATACTGTTAATACTTTGTATTTTTTCTGGTATTTCGATTTCTGTTCTTCGATAGACATGGTCCAAAACAGTTTTTTCAACTGTATCCTTATTATCACAAGAAACTAGCTGTATCACTAGGATTACAACCAGGCACATAGCAGTAATTGTTTTAATGAAATTCCATTTCTTCATACTTTTTTCTCCTTTTATTGCTTATCGCTTTTGCGATTTTCATGTTTTTTGTTTTTGTTTTTATTTTTTTTAATAATTGTTCTAAAAATTCGTAAATGTTTTTCCTATATATAACAGTCATAACTATTAATGTAATAGCAATTAGAAACAGTACTATAATTTGTATAAGCAAGAAATAAGCTAGCTTTTGCTCAGTTATCCTTGCTGAATTTTCCCATTCAGGATAAATGACTTTGTTAGTCTTAATATTTCTCTGAGACAATGAACCGAGATTTTTAAATGTATTCAAAATACTAAAACGTGATGTGTTCTGAATTATTTCATACTCAAGAACATTGAATGATATATATGATTTAACAATACTTAAGGCAAACTCTGAAATCGGATCAGGAAGCAATACCTCATAACATGATATAAATGCTGAACTGTCCATTTTTTCATAAATATCATATTGCATATATATATGAGGTACAGCAGTACCTCCTTTGCTATATTCATCTTTTGACACACCGCATATATAATATGGGACGTTTGATATGAATAGATCCTTACCAATGACATCAAATGATCCGTATAATAACCATGCAAGATATTCACTGATTATTACATGATCATTGTTCAAAGGATCATCAGTGAAATAGGAACCGGATAACAGCTGAATATTATGAAAGAAAAAGAAATCATTTCCTACTGCTGTCACATCAGTTT
Organism: Clostridia bacterium; assembly: GCA_041653455.1. Taxonomy (GTDB): domain Bacteria; phylum Bacillota; class Clostridia; order DUPQ01; family DUPQ01; genus DUPQ01. The sequence goes on along the minus strand of JBAZFL010000049.1, from coordinate 1,063 downwards.
GGATATTTGATGCAGAGTCGACATTTACCTTCCCTTGTCCGCTGTAAGCATGAATCCAAAGTCTTCCATCTGATTGAGATGATATAGATTCTGATATCATTCTTTCATCATAAGATCTGCTTAAAGACAGAATATTACTCTTATTAAATCCAGCATTGGCTGTCAGAAAACAGCTTATTTGTGCATAATTCAATAAAGATTCATCGTTCATCCATCTTTCTGCCGCAAATTGCTCCTGTCTTAAATCTATGGACTTATTGCTAATGCTAACAAAAATCCCATATAAAGATACTAAAACTGCTAGAATACAGCCAAATATAACTAATCCATATAAATAAGATTTTTTAAGCTTAGTATGCGTTTTCAATCAGCCTCACCTGCATTCCGTCAGTTATTGGTTTTGATGATGTTGTAATAACATAGCTGCTGTATGCATTAACTCCTGATATTGCTGATGAACTGTCATCTGAAGCTATTACTTGAACATCAACTCTTTTTGCTATATACCTGTTGCCTATTGGTGTATTTTTTGCTTCAACAATATAAACAAATTTACCTTTATTGTCTTCCCGTATCGCGCTATTTGGTACAACTGATTCAAAATCTCTTCCAGTCTCTCCCAATGCTACATACATAGTTTGTCCTGGATATATATCATCTCCTTTGACCATAAGCTCAACAATCCTGCTTGATTGGGGATTTGTGTAATCCGTTTTAATTGCAGATATTTCTGCATATGGAGCCGTTGAACCATAATAATACTGGACCTCAGCAACTTGTCCAACACTTAATCTTCTGCTTTGCTCAATGGTTACAGAAAAACTCATAGTATAACCTTTTTCACTGATTTCAATTTCTGCTACTACACCACCTGCTGATGTTTTCTCACCTGCAACATATTGTATATTCAATAACATTCCGCTAACAGGAGCAGTGATAGTTCCATTTACTGCTTTTTCCTTGAGTCTTTGAACTAATGCTTCCTGTTGTGTAATTTCTCTTTTCATATTATCAAGATTCATCTTATTTATCTGTTCATCAAGCTCATCCTGAACTTTTTGCT
>JBAZFL010000048.1:0-10648 GCA_041653455.1 Clostridia bacterium | reverse complement strand
CAATATAAGAGCATCATTTTTGAAAACATCAGGTTTTAGGTATAACCTGTTTGATATCAAATCAATTTGCTGCTGATCTTTGTTAATCATTATATTTTTATCTGTTGTGTATGTAAATACAGGGCTATTTGAAAATTGTATGTAGTAATCATCCATTTTTTTATTTTTTGCAAAAGTAAGGTTATAACCTTCATGACCTCCAACTTCATAATACATAATTTTATAACCATTATTGATTATCATGTATTGTTTTTTAATTAAATTATTTATTAGTTCATATGAAATAATAAAGTCGAAATCAAATGGATAACTACTATATGTATCTTTGCTTCCTGTAATTCTTAATGATACATAATTTTCATTTTGTTCTATAATTTCGAAATTAGAATATTTTGCAAAACCATGTATTTTCATAGTATATGCACAACCATCAAACTCATATTGTTCATCCTTTAGACGGCCAATTAATGGAAAAAGATTTGGAGCCTGTCCATTCCATATATCGGGATTTTTTTGCCAAAGATACTCATAACCATCTTTAACAATAGAACTAATTTCTGCACCTATTTGATTTATATCAACAGTCAGGTATTTATTTTTTATTCTAATCATTTTATAATCCTCTCTTGTAATTATTATACCATAATCATTATTGATGTTTTAATGACTATATGCTATATTAACACCTAGGAGGACGTTATGAAACATACAATTGATATAAAATTTCTTTCAATAAGCGATGTTAAAGAATTTGCGGATATGGTATCTGCATTTGATTATGATATAGATTTAGTTTCAGGCAGATATGTTGTTGATGCTAAATCAATTATGGGTATATTTAGCCTAGATTTAAGCAAACCTATATCATTGGTAGCTCACACTGATGATATAAAACCTTTAGCCGAAGCTATAAAAAAATTCTATTAATTCAATTAAATAAAACGGGGGTATCTCCCCCGTTTTTTAAGTCAGTTATAAATTAAAATTTCACAAAAGTAAACTATTCTCCGATAAGCTTCTTTACTGTATTTTTAATATAAGTATTATCAGTAAGTTCAACCATCCCTTTATCTATCGCAGAACTTAATTTTTTATCAAACGGAATTCTATCAAGAATTGGAATACTTAAATTACTGTTATCATTATTTCCAAAAAGTTCAATTACATGATCACAACTATCACAAACAACATAACTGAAATTTTGTATTGCTCCAAGTACTTTTATATGCATCATATCTGCCATTTTAATAGCTTTTTCCACTATCATAGATACTAAATCCTGAGGTGATGTGACTATTATTGCATAATCAACAGGCAGAGATTGGAAAATTGTTAATGCTGTATCTGCGGTTCCCGGAGGCATATCAATAAGTAAATAATCCAGTTCTCCCCATATTACATCAGTAAAAAACTGCTTTAAAACTCCAGAAATAACTGGACCTCTCCACAGAACGGGATCAGTAGCATTTTCAAGTAAAAGATTTATACTTATTAATTTAATACCCAATGATGTTTTCGCAGGATAAATTCCAGATTCACTTCCCTTTACCCTGCCAAGAATATTAAAAGATTTTGGAATTGAGGGACCTGTTATATCTGCATCAAGTATACCAACTTTATAACCTGCTCTGTTAAGCTCAACAGCTAAAAGGCTTGTTACCATGCTTTTGCCAACTCCACCCTTTCCGCTTAATACAGCTATGACATTTTTAATTTGCGAGAAATCATTTGGTCTTTCTTTTTCAATTCTGCTGTCACATGACTTGTCACTGCAGTTTGAACAATTGTGGTCACATTGTGTCATAATTTACCTCTTATCTCATATAGTATATCGAACTGTCTGGAAGTTTTCCACCAACACTGGATGGATTGTTGTTATACAAGAACTCAAAAAATGCATCTAAACTTTCTTTAGCATCAACAGCGTCAATATAAACAATGTTACAGTTTGGTATAGCATTTTCTGCAACGATCTCATTGTCAATAATACCTGATGATACTATATATGGTGCTGCATTATAAGGCTCTTCGAGTACCCATTCAATTGATTCTTTATATAAATCCAAAAATGTTTTGACTTCCTCAGGATTTTCTTCGATAAAAGATTTCTGAGCTACAAGACAACCCATAGATAAGGTAATATCTGGAGCTTTTTTAACCCATTCATTATTCAAATCAATTGCGTGTATTATTGAGTTATCTTTATTCATTACTGTAGATACAAAAGGCTCAGGCAGCATTACGATATCAGCTTGACCTGAAAGAAGCAGAGTTGCTACTTCACTATGTTCTGCTTTGTAAATTATTTCAATATCTTTTTCTGGATCTATTCCATTTTCAGTTAAGATAAAATTCAAAACATATTGAGGTAATGAATTTTGACCGCTTGCAATTAAAGTTTTTCCCTTTAAATCACTTATGTCTTTTATGCTATTAGTCTTGTCAAGTATGTGGAGTACTCCAAGTGTATGTACTGCTAATATTTGAATCTCTCCTTCTGTCTTATTATACAAGACTGCAGCTAGATTTGTTGGTACTGCAGCTATTGAGATACTTTTATCAATTAAACCTGCGACTACAGTATCTGTTGAAGTCATTATTTCAAACTCTGTATTTACATAGTCTGACAATGACACTATCTCATTCATTACCCTTACCATACCTATTCCGGTCGGACCCTTCATCGCAACTATTTTAGCGGTAATAGGATTAACGGGTTTATTTGTTTCATATACTTTCTTACATCCGCTTAAGGATAAAATTGTAATTGCAGTAAGTACTATGCATAATATTATCCTTATTGTTCTTTTGTTCATAATTAATGCTTCCTTTCATTAAAGTCTATTGTTTATTATACCCTTTAATAATCCGATTACAACAAAGTTGAGAGAAGTTCGTCGATATTTATAATTCTAATGCCTAAAGATTCTGCTTTAACTAACTTGCTTCCAGGATTTTCACCTGCAATAACATAATTAGTTTTTCTTGATACGGAGTCGGTCACAATTGCTCCATTACTTATAAGAAGCTGTTTTAATTGTTCTCTTGAATAATCGGTAAATGAACCTGTTATAACGAAAATTATGTTATCAAGCTTGTTTGTGATTTTCTCAGAGGATCCAATTCTCTGCGAATGCATATTAACGCCTTGCATCTTTAACTTTTCTATTAGTGCTACGGCTTGAGGATCTTTGAAATAATTCACGATACTATAAGCCATTATTTCTCCAAAATTTTCTATATCAGTAAAATCACTAATATCAGCAGCTATAATTTCATCCATGTCTGAAAATTTATTTGTAATTAAACTAGATGCCTTCTTACCTATATGTTCAATTCCTAATCCGAATATTAAACGATCAATATTGTTTTCTTTTGATTTTTCTATTGCAGATATCAATTTCTCAATGCTTTTATTTCCAAAACCTTCTATTTTAATTAATAATTCTTTTTTTAAGTGTAAATCATATATATCTGATATATTTTTAACGAAACCTAAAGAAAGAAATTTATCGATAGCAGCAGTGCTCAAACCTTCAATGTTCATAGCATTTTTTGAACAAAAATGTTCCAATCGTCTTGATATCTGTCCTATACAGTTAATACCAGAACACTTATATGCAGCTTTGTCATACATTTTAACTACTTCAGAATTACATAAAGGGCATTTTTTCGGCATATTAAATATAATCTCATTGCCAGTACGTTTTTCCTTGAGAACCTTAACTACTTCAGGTATAACATCACCAGCTTTCTGTATGATTACTTTGTCATTGATCCTAATATCATTTAGGATAATAAAATCCATATTATGCAATGTTGCTTTACTTATTTTACTGCCTGCAACTATTATCGGATCAAATTCTGCATTTGGAGTTAAAACTCCAGTACGGCCGACTTGCACAAAGATATTTCTTATAATGGTTTCCTTTTGTTCTGGAGGATACTTAAAAGCAATTGCCCATCTTGGAGCTTTTGCTGTAGATCCAAGCGTATTTCTATCAGATAGATCGTTAAGTTTTACTACTGCTCCATCAATATCATATTTGTATGATTGTCTTTTAAATTGTATTTCTTTAATTCCTTCTACTATTTCTGAAATATCAGATGCAACTCTAACTATGTCATTTGTTATAAAACCAACTTTGCGTAAAAAATCTAATGCCTGTACATGTGTGTCAAATGTTTTTCCTTGTATTTGCTGAATATTGAAAACAAATATTTTTAAATTCCTCTTTGCAGTAATTTTTGGATCAAGTTGTCTTAAAGAACCTGCAGCAGCATTTCTTGGATTAGCGAATTCTTTATCTCCATTTAATGATGCTGTTTCATTAATTTTTTTAAAAACATCCTTATCCATATATACTTCGCCACGTACTTCAAGATATGGTATTATTTCGTCTAAATCAAGTTTTAATGGAATATAAGGAATAGTTTTTAAATTATTAGTTATATCCTCTCCAAATACTCCATCACCCCTAGTTGAGCCTCTAAAAAAAATATTATTTTTATATTCTAAAGAAACGGATAATCCGTCAATTTTTTTTTCTAGAACGTATTCAGGTTTAATATCTTCTTTTAAAATTCTTTCGTGAAATGCATAAAGATCATCATTAGAAAATGCATTAGAAAGACTTTCCATTGGAATTTCATGTTTTACTTTTTCAAAGTCCTTTAATGGTTGTGAACCAATTCTAAGTGTTGGTGAATTTTCTGATTTATATATCGGATATTCCTTTTCTAAATTCAATAGCTCATTCATAAGCTTGTCATACTCGTAATCAGAAATTAAAGGCGAATCATCTTCATGGTATTTTTTACTGTGGTAATTTAGTATTTCAACTAATTCATCAATTCTCTTTTTCATGACTATATTTTAACATAATTCAATGAATTAAATTGATTTTTTTAATATATCATGTTACTATTACGTATGAATTCATAAGGAGGTGAATACTTTGTCAAATACAAAATCAGCTGAAAAGAGGGTTAACGTCTCATCAAAGAAAAGACTGTTAAATTCTTCCAAAAAATCTGCTTTAAGAAAACTTCTTAAAAACTCTGCAGTAGCAATTGAAAACAATTCTTCCGACAAAAATGAGGTAATTTTAAAAGCGATCAAAACATTAGACCAAGCTACAACAGACGGAGTCATACATAGGAATAAGGCAGCAAGAGACAAAAGCAAATTATCAAAACACCTTATATAAAGAGTATTCCCGGATTCGTCCGGGTTTTTAATATGAAAACAAATTGTAATATATGTCCAAGAAATTGTAATACTGATAGAGAAACTCATAAGGGATATTGTAATGCACCTAATGATATAGTTTTAGCAAAAGCTGTTCCTTTCCATTTTGAAGAGCCTGTTATTTCTGGAAAAAACGGAACAGGAGCAGTTTTTTTCAGTGGATGTAATCTTAAATGCTGTTATTGTCAAAATTATAAAATTAGCCATGAACTTTACGGAAAAGTCATATCATTGGATCATTTTTGTAATATTCTGTTATCTATGAATGAAAAAAATCTTGATTCAATAAGCTTTATTTCACCAACAATTTACGTAAATCAAATAATTAAGGCACTTGATATAATAAAACCAAAAATAAATGTACCAATTGTATATAACACATCAGGTTATGAAAAACCTGAAACAATCAAGATGTTGGATGGATACATTGATGTTTATATTCCTGATATAAAGTATATTAATAGCATTTATAGTGAAAGATATTCCAATGCTTCTGATTATTTTGATTACTGTTCCAAATCGGTTATAGAAATGATTAGTCAGAAGCCTTACTTAAAATATAATGGATCTATATTAACTTCTGGAGTACTTATAAGACATCTTGTGCTGCCAGGCTTATATAAAGACTCAATTAATATTCTTAAATGGATTAGAAAAACTCTTGATGAATCAGAATCAAATTGTCTAATTAGCATTATGAGCCAATACATGCCATACTACTTAAGTACAAATTATCCTGAAATAAATAGAAAAATAACTAAATATGAATATAGTAAAGTAGTTGAAACAGCATCTTCATTGAATCTGCAAGGATTCATTCAGGATAAATGTTCATCTGAAGATATATATGTACCAGATTTTGATTTAAAAGGTGTTATATAGCTTGTCGCATCCATCCTTTATTTTTTTTATCAAGCGGTTCTCGTCCGAGTATTTCTCTTCCTGTTTTAACATAATATCTGTATAATTCCAAAGAAGAACCATTCGGTATTCTATGATCTAACCCAAAGATAATACCACCTTGTTGCATTGATGTCTGCATTTTGTACTCGAGTTCTCTTAATACAGCTAATTTGCTGTCACGTAGTATGAATTTATCAATACCTCCCTTAAGGGACAGCTTATTACCATACTTGGCATGCACTTTTACAATATCCATTCCCGCAGCTGGTTCCATAGGATACATCTGATTTAATCCGCAATCCAATAATGAGTCAATTACTGAATTCATGTTGCCATCAGAATCCTGGGTGAAAATAATACAACCATTTTCTCTAAAGGTATTCCATATTTTTAAATAATAGGGTTTCAGAAATTCGTCTATATGAACAGGTCCAATTAATGAACCAGATTTACCTGCCATATCCTCATGTACAGCTAAATGATCTATGTTGACATATTCAGAAACACGTTCACAGCATTTAACTGCGTTATCCGCTGCAGTATCAAGTATGTCTTTTATGAGTTCAGGCTGTTCAAAATATGCATAACATAATTCTTCTTCACCCATTAATTGTCTTGGAAGATCAAATCCGCCAGGAATTTGAGCTCTAACCATTACTCCCTCCTGCTGTTTCTTTTTGGCAAGAGATAACTTATTATAATCTATTCTTTCTTCAGTGAACTGATAATAATGTTTTATTTTCAACCAGTCATCCATGTTCTTAACAGGATAATCCATTGGAAGCGGTATTGTTGCTGATGCTTTCATTAATTTCATTTTTCTACCCAAAGCATCAATTGTAATTATATATTCTTTGGTTTCTTCAAATATTCTCTCATCAGGTGCTCCAAATACATCAAAACTTGCGCCACAATCTGTATAAGATACATAATCCCAGTCAAATGCTGTAAGGTTGATTTCGTCTTCTGTAGCTTTTTGAGCACGCCATTCATCTTCGAGTCCTATCAGAGGACCCATCAATTCAACAAACATTCTTTTTTTATTTTCTTTGAATGTCACATAATTTAAGTATTCTTCTCTCGTCCAACGCATAAATATTACCTCAGTTTTATAAATTATAACATACTTTTAAGGATTTACTATTGAAGAAAATAAAATTATCATTGAAGATTCCTGTTCTATTTTACCAGTTTTGAAATCATGATCAAACTCGCAAATATCATTCAAAATACGTTTAAGCTTATCTATAGAAAAACCTTTTGCATTTTCGATTGCTTTTTTAATCTTAAAATCTTGTGAAGATTTAATGTTATTGATTTTAATACTATATAGATCATAAAATGTGTTATATAAAATAGCTAAAAAATATGGTATACCGTATTTTAGAGCTAACATATCGTAATAGACATCAAGAGTTTTGTCCATATTCTTCTTACATAGATAATTAGATAATTCATATGATTTAACATCAGTGATCCCTGAACATAACAATCTTATTGTTTCAGAATTCACTTCAATATTTTCATTCATATATAGAAGTATTTTATCAATACTTAAAGATACAAAAGAGAGATTCATTCCTGAGTAATCAATAAATAAATCCAAATTTTCAGAAGTTATGGATTTTCCTTCCTTTTTCAGTTTTCCATATATGAATTTTTTCACATCATCTGCATTTCCTTTTGATATATCATAAGCATTATTCATTGCATTATAATGTTTGAATCCCAAAAGCCTTTTATTTATGTTTGATTCTATAAAAAATAAGTAAATACCGTCATTGATATATTCGTATAATTTAATAATTTTCTCATTATATTCATCTTTATTAAAAAAACCAGTATTCCTACATGCAATAAATTTGCTGTTACCTGTAAATGAATAAGTACTGCATTCATCTATTATTTCATCAATCTCGGAGTTATCATTAAATTTAACATCATCAAATTCGTGTTTTGTATATTTTCTGATTTCTGTCTTAAGAACAGAAAAGACCATATCTTTCAGGTATTCATCATCGCCATATAATAGATATATATTTTTGAACTGACGTAGAGATATTTCATTTTTAATGTCTTCATATTTCATAGATTGATTTTAACATAAATCATCTGTATTTAAAAATATAGTATTTATCATTGAGCATATAAATTCTTATTGATCCGTTTATATCTGTTCTTAAAATATTCATTTTCAATTTTTTCATAATATCTAGTGTTTCTTTTTCTGGATGCCCATAATAATTATATTTTCCTACTGAAATAATTCCTGTATGTGAAGATATGTATCTTAATGTTTCTTCATCAATAACATTACTATCACCATGATGAGGCATTTTGATTATATCACTTAATAAATATGAATCTTTTGATATTATTTTTAAATCAGTATCTCCTGTAAAAAGTAAATTACATGAATTGGTTTGTAATGAAAATACAAGACTTGCTTCATTTATGTCCTTATATTTTATTTTCTTATCAGGATTCAGAATTTTAATGTGAAATTTTCTATCTTCTATAACATCTCCTCTTTTCAGCATTTCAACTTTAATATTAGGGTATGCAGATTTTATTTCGTTATATAAATTTACATTTTTTTCATCTTCTGAATAAGGCAGACATACTTTATCAACATTGAAATCTTCTAGTATCTTAAATATTGCTCCACAATGGTCAGAATCAGCATGAGTAATCATAACAGTATTAATATGGTTTCCAGTATAATATGCAATACATGATGATTCTACTGATTTTCCAGTATCGATTAATATACTATAACCTGTAAATGTTTTAACTAATGCACAATCACCTTGTCCCACATCTAAAAAAACTGCTTTTGTTACAGAATTTAATATAAATATTAGAATACATAAAATTGATGCAGATAAGTAAAGCAACGGAATTTTATTTTTATTTTTAAAAATTCCCACTTTTTTAAATATATATATAACAGCTATAATAATAAAAATAATATCCGGTACATATCTCAAATATAGTTGTGAATAATGAAAACTACTGAAAAGTAATGCGGTTTTTGATAATAAATCATAAAGAAGGCTGAATATAGGACAAAAAAGGAAAGGGAATATTATACCAAGCCATAATGAAATAAGCATTGGTGATATTATTGCAAATGTTATGATATTAGAAATTAATGAATATGGATATATGCATTGAAAAAGCTTATAAGTAATATAAATGATTAAAGGTTGTATTGATACTATGAGACTTATGTATGATATGCTTTTTTTAAAAATTTTAGTTACAAATGATTTTTTTATTCTTCTATAATAATCTTCAAGTTTTATATTGTTGTTAAGAATCTTTTCATAAAGTAAGTCATTTATTTTCTTTAATGCAGTTAATAGTAGCTGTTTACTCCTTTTTTGAAAAACCTGTATTGATATAACACATCCGTATGACATAATAAATCCTGTGTCAAATATCGTTAATGGATTAATAAACATTAATACAAGTATCGATATACATATTGGTAGATATTTATTTGTATCAAGAAAAAAACATCTGCATAATAGAAATGAAATCATACATATAGCTGATCTGATAGCGCTTATTTTCATACCTGTAAACACAAGTAAAACAAGTATAATTACTATGATTAAAATTATCGATATCCTCTTATTATTAGTTAATACAGTAATAATGGTATATAGAGGCAGAATTAATATACTAAAATGTGTACCTGAAATACTTAATATATGCGAAAGTCCGCTTTTACGAAATATCTCTGTTGTCTTTTCATCCATATACTCATAAGAACCAGTTATTAATGCTGCAGCAATTGCTTTATTATTATCATTTAGATTTCCCATTACTCTATTTAAAGCAAATCTTCTTATTTTGCCAATAAATTCATATGTATGATTTGTACTGATTTTTACAATATCTTCATTGTCTGCATAAATATCCGCTGATATATTTTTCGAATAACAATATCTTAAATAATCAAATGCGCCTTTATTACTAATTGGTTCTGGTTTATATATCTTACCTGTTATACATAATATATCTCCAATAAGCATATTACTTTTTTTAGTTACTATATTGTATTTATATCCATTATTTGATTTTAAAACAAATTTGAATTCATTCTCATCATTTCTGCTTATTTCAGATATATATCCATTTATTTCTATTCTGTTTCTGTTAACATCAGAATAATTGTTGCATATATTTCTGAAAACAAGTTTCGAGTATATAAAAAAGAAAATGCATATGATTGAATATATTAATACTATAATTATCTTCGTTTTAGCTGATACTGTAGTTTCTTTATGAAAAATGAAACAAGTATTTAGAATCAGCAATAAAAAAAGAAATGTAACAACGGGAGTATTATTAGTGCTAAGTAATACTCCTCCTATTGAATACAATGTAAGTAACAGAATAAATGATTTTTTTATCCTCATTTATACAGAATACATTTTAATTTTGTTTATTTACATAAACAAAAAAAATATATCTATTTGCAGA
>JBAZFL010000047.1:0-10688 GCA_041653455.1 Clostridia bacterium | reverse complement strand
GCGTAAAGGCGAAAGTCGCTCTTCTGGATTTGAACTATGATGCTGCAAAGAAAATATCAGATGAGATAAATGAAAAAGGCGGATTATCCATACCTGTTAAAGCTAATGTACTGGAAAAGGAAAGCCTTATGGAAGCAAAAGCAGTCGTGAACGAGAAACTTGGAAAATGCGACATACTCATAAATGGAGCTGGAGGGAATAATCCAAGAGCTACAACAACAAAAGAATACCTTTATCCTGAAGATATGGATACGGAAGGATTAGTGACTTTCTTCAATCTTGATCCTAAAGGAGTCGAGTTCGTATTCAATCTTAATTTTATAGGTACCCTTCTTCCTACACAGGTCTTCGCAGCCGACATGGTAGGTAAAAAAGGTGCGACAATAATCAATATATCTTCAATGAATGCATTCACTCCTTTGACAAAGATACCTGCATATTCAGGAGCAAAAGCCGCTATATCCAATTTCACCCAGTGGCTGGCAGTGCATTTTTCAAAAGTCGGTATAAGGGTCAATGCAATAGCGCCAGGCTTCTTTGTAACGAATCAGAATGAGGCTTTATTGCTGAATAAGGATGGCACATTCACTGAAAGATCAAACAAGATACTTGCTGCCACTCCTATGAACAGATTTGGAAAACCTGAAGAGCTTATAGGAGCTTTACTATATCTTGTGGATGAAAAATCCTCAAGTTTCGTAAATGGTATAGTTCTTCCTGTAGATGGCGGATTCTCAGCATACAGCGGAGTATAATATGAAAGCAATAGTTAAAAGAAACAATACAAATCCAATATCAGACAATGAAGTGATGAAATTCATTGATGATGCGTATGTGGCTTTTTCCAAGGACAGAATTGTCAAAAAGATACTTATAATACCACCTGACTTCACAAGATTCTATTCCATGTCAGGTAAAATCACATCCATGCTGTATAAGAAGCTTAAGGATATATGTACAATAGATATATTACCCGCTTTAGGCACTCATATGCCAATGACTGATAAAGAGCTTGATGAAATGTTTGAAGGAATCCCTCATGACAGATTTTTTATACATGACTGGAAAAAGGATGTCGAAAAAATCGGTGAAGTACCGAAAAAATTTGTTAATGAAGTATCTGAAGGACTTGTAAATGAGAGGATAGATGTTGAAGTAAACAGGATGTTTTTGAATAAGACATATGACCTTATTATTTCCATCGGTCAGGTCGTGCCTCACGAGGTAGTCGGAATGGCAAACTATTCAAAAAACATATTTGTCGGAATAGGCGGTAACAGCATGATTAATAAATCCCATATGCTGGGAGCTTTTTACGGCATGGAAAGAATGATGGGAAGAGACTACAGCCCGGTAAGGAAAGTATTCGATTATGCTCAGGAAAAATTCATATCCTCATTCCCTCTTTTTTATATCTTTACAGTGACAACCCAGAACGGCGCATCTGCAGATATACATGGATTGTATTCAGGTAACAACCGTGATGCATTTGAAGAAGCTTTAAAAGACAGCCAGCAGAAAAATTTCACTTTTCTTGATGAGGAACCTGAAAAGATAGTCGTTTACTTAGACGAAAGGGAGTTTAAGACAACTTGGCTCGGGAATAAAGCAATATATAGGACTAGAATGGCGATAGCTAAAGGCGGGGAACTGATTATTCTTGCACCAGAAGTGAAACGTTTCGGTGAAGATGCTGAAAATGACAGGCTCATAAGAAAATATGGATACATAGGCAGAGAAAGTATATTAAAGAAAGTTGATGAAAACGATGATCTTAAGAGTAATCTTTCTGTTGCAGCACATATAATTCACGGGTCCAGTGATGGAAAGTTCAATATAACATATGCAGTAAAACATATGACAAGAGAAGAAATTGAAAATGCAAATTTCAATTATATGGAGTATGATGAAGCAGTAAAGTTATATGACCCTAAGAAGTTAAAAGATGGATACAATTATGTAAATGGCGAAAAGATCTATTATATATCCAACCCTGCTTTGGGTTTATGGTCTTCAAGAAAGAAGTTCGAAAATCAGTAACAGGTAAGTTGAATATTTTTATAAAACCAATTCATCCTATAAAGGATGAATTGTCATATTAAGGAATATTTGTTTTTATAAAAAATTGTCAATTATTTGATAATAATGATGTAAATATATGAATACAAATAAAAATCCATTAAAACTAATAATTATTTATTCTAAAATTATTGACACTTAAATAAAAGGTCATATAATTACACTTATGTTTAGTGAGGCTTAACATTTAGTATAGTATCATTGAAAGGATGCGTAATAATGGATATAGGAGGAAAGATAAAGCAGCTTCGGCTATTGAATTCTCTTACGCAGCAGGAGCTTGCTGACAGAAGCGAGCTATCCAAAGGCTATATATCTCAGCTGGAAAGGAATATAATTACTCCGACAATCGCGACTTTACAGGATGTTCTTACTGGATTAGGCACTAATCTTTCTGAGTTCTTTTCAGGTACATATGCAAGTCAGATTGTATTTAAGAAAAAGGATATGGTTACTAAGAAGGATGATAATGAGGGAAGACAGATATTATGGGTCGTTCCAGATTGCCAGAAGAATTCAATGGAACCTATTATAATGACTTTAATGCCTGGAGGTATAAGCTATCAGGATGATCCCCACGAAGGTGAGGAATTCGGATACGTTCTTGAAGGCAGTATTAAACTAGAGATAAATGATAAGAAATATACGGTTACGAAAGGGCAATCTTTTTACTTCAAGTCAGATTCTAAGCATCTTATGAAAAATAGTTCAAGCAAGAAAGCGACTGTGCTGTGGGTATCCACTCCGCCAAGCTTTTAATATATTACGGGAGAAGAAATGGGAAAAAAGATTATCGAACTTAAGAACATTTTCAAGAAATACGGTGATTTTACTGCTATTGACGGTATCAGCCTGTATATCAATGAAGGAGAATTTTTAACCTTATTAGGGCCTTCTGGTTGTGGTAAAACCACGACATTGAGAATAATAGGAGGTTTTGAACAGCCTGACAGCGGTGATATCCTGTTTGATGGGATAAGGATAAATGATGTTCCAGCTCATAAGAGGATGCTGAATACCGTATTCCAGAAATACGCATTATTTACCCATCTGACAGTCGGTCAGAATATAGCTTTCGGTCCTACGATAAAGAAGATAAATCCTGAGCAGATACAGAAGGAAGTTAAAAATTATCTTAAAATAGTTAATCTTGAGGGATATGAAGACAGGGATATATCAACCTTGAGCGGAGGACAGCAGCAGAGGGTTGCTATTGCCCGCGCATTGATTAACAAGCCTAAGGTACTTCTACTTGATGAACCTTTAGGAGCTTTGGACCTTAAACTACGAAAAGATATGCAGGATGAGCTGAAGACAATGCATACTGATGTAGGTATTACATTCATATATGTAACGCATGACCAGGAAGAAGCTTTGACCTTGTCTGATACGATTGTCGTTATGAATAACGGCAGGATACAGCAGATAGGTACGCCTGTAGATATATATAATGAACCAAATAACGCTTTTGTGGCATATTTTATCGGTGAAAGCAATATCATACACAGCACCATGGTAAAAGACAAGCTTGTTCGAATTGACGGAGTGGAATTTGAATGTGTTGATACAGGATTCGGTCAGGAATCACCTGTTGATGTTGTTGTAAGGCCTGAGGATGTGGTTTTGGTACCTTCTGATAAAGCAAAACTTAAAGGGAAAGTAACACTTGTGACCTTTAAAGGAGTCCATTATGAAATATGGATCGAAGGTCCGTCTTTCGAATGGAAGGTCCATTCAACAATACCGCAGATGATTGGTGAAGAGTTAGGAGTAACTGTGGACCCTTTTAATATTCATGTAATGCATCAAGCACCTATCGATATCAAAACTGCAGAAACGGCGGTGAACATATGAGTAAAAGAAGATTTTCTTTTCCTTATCTTATCTGGATGTCGATTTTTATAGTCGTTCCTCTTCTTTTAATCATTTTTTATGCATTTACAGATAATTCTACCGGAAAGATTGTCTTTACGCTTGAACATATAAAAGCCATATTTGAACCTTTGTACCTTAAAGTAATAGGAAGATCCCTATTCATGTCACTAATCGCAACAGTTGTCTGTTTTATCTTAGGATATCCAGCAGCTATGATTCTGGCAAACAAGGATTTTGCAAAAAAAAGCACAATGCTTATTCTGATTGTTCTTCCAATGTGGATGAATTTTCTTTTAAGGACATATTCATGGTTGTCTCTTCTGGAGAATGAAGGGCTTATAAACCGATTCCTGGTTTCCATAGGTATTGGGCAGGTACAGCTTATGTATAATAATTTTGCTGTAGTGTTGGGAATGGTGTATAACTTCTTACCATTTATGATACTTCCGATATATTCAGTTCTGGTTAAAATTGATAAAAATGTAATTGAGGCTGCAAAAGATCTCGGAGCAAACAATGCGAAAGTATTCGGCCGGGTTATATTCCCTTTAAGCATGCCCGGAGTAATATCCGGTATTACAATGACTTTCATGCCGGCTTTGTCCACATTCGTTATTTCAAGATTGCTTAGTGGAGGCAAGATAACACTGATAGGGAATATTATTGAGCAGCAGTTTACTATTACTGGAGACTGGGGACTGGGTTCAGCTCTTTCGCTGCTTTTAATGGTCCTCATATTTGTATCCATGATATTCATTAATAAGTATGGTGATGAATCTGTCGGAGCGGGAGGTTTGTTATGAAGAAACTATTACAAAGAGTTTATCTTTTTATGATACTGCTTTTCCTTTATGCTCCTATAATTGTTCTTATCGTGTACTCCTTTAATGAATCTAAATCACGTGCGGTATGGCAGGGATTCTCATTAACATGGTATCAGCAGCTGTTTTCTGACAGCAAGATACTTAATGCTTTGGAGACTACTCTTCTTATTGCTTTGGTTGCGTCAATTATTGCAACTTTTTTGGGTACCTTCGCAGCTCTTGGAATAATAAAAATGAAAAAGAAGACATTTGAAACAGTCAGGACTATAACATATATACCTGTATTGAATCCTGATATAGTTACTGGCGTGTCTCTTATGATGCTGTTCGCATTTATTGGAATTGAACTTGGATTCGTATCAATGCTTCTTGCGCATATAACTTTCTGTACTCCATATGTCATAATATCTGTGCTTCCGAAACTGTATCAGACTGACATTTCTGTATATGAAGCTGCGCAGGATCTTGGTGCAACTCCATTTTATGCATTGCGGAAAACTATAATACCTCAGCTTATGCCTGGAATAGTGACAGGATTTTTATTATCCTTCACACTAAGTGTTGATGATTTCGTTATAAGTTATTTTACAACAGGAGGACATGTGGAGAATTTATCCATGATAGTATTTTCAATGGCCAGAAAAGGAGTAAACCCTAAAATCAATGCTGTATCAACACTGCTTTTCATTACTGTAATGGCATTGCTTTTAATAGTAAATAAGCGCGAGCTTTCGTCTAAAAAGCGTGTAAGTAAGAATAAAGAAACGCTGTTAAATATAGAAAAATAAATTTTAGTATGGGAGAAGATGAAAAAAAATGAAAAAAGTATTGGTTATTCTGATATCAGCCGTCATAATATTATCCTTTGCCGGCTGTAATGACGACAAAGAGGTATTGAATGTATACAACTGGGGCGAATATATCGACATGAATGTAATTGATATGTTTGAGGAAGAAACCGGAATAAAGGTAAATTACAACACATTCACTACAAATGAGGATATGTATGTAAAACTTTCCAAAGGCAGAGTATCATATGATGTGGTATTTCCTTCTGACTATATGATCCAAAGAATGGTTGAAGAAGATATGCTGTTGAAAATTAATATGGAGAATATACCTAACTTCGCTAAAGTTGATGATGTGCACAAGAATCTGCCATATGATCCGAATAATGAATATTCTGTTCCTTACCTGTGGGGTACAGTCGGGATACTGTATAACACAAAAATGGTTACTGACACAGTGGATAGCTGGGATATACTCTGGAATGAGGAATATTCCCAAAAGATATTTATGCAGGACAGCCAGAGAGACTCCATGATGGTGGCACTAATAAAGCTTGGATATTCACAAAATACTACCGACCAGGCTCAGATTGATGAAGCAATGAATCTTTTAATAGAGCAGAAACCCTTGGTACTTGGATATCTGGTAGACGAAGTGAAAGATAAGATGGTTCAGGGAGAAGGAGCTCTTGCTGTAGTATGGTCTGGCGAAGCAGTAGATGCTATTAACATGAATGAGGATTTAGCTTATGTTATTCCAAAAGAAGGAAGCAACAGGTGGGTTGATGGAATGGTAATACCAAAGAGCGCGAAAAATGTATCAGCTGCAGAAAAGTTTATAAACTTCATGCTTAGAGATGACATTATGCTAATGAATGCTGTAGAAACAGGATATTCAATTACTTCACAATCTGCAATCGATTTGCTTGATGAAGAGTGGAAGAACAATCTTGCTGCATTTCCTACAGATGAAATGCTTTCAAAGTGTTCAGTTTTTGAGTATAATGCTGCTGCGACAGTTATGTATAATAAAGCATGGACAGAAGTTACGGCTCATTAAACAAATATTAATATTTTATACTTGAAATAGGTATTTATTGCACGGATAATAGTATATAATTAAGTAAATTAGATGTAAGGAGCAATGGTTTGGGACTTGATATTGGTATAGATCTCGGTACTTCCTCAGTACTTATATATGTTAAAGGCAAAGGCGTAGTTTTGCGTGAACCTTCCGTCGTATCAAGAGATGATAACGGGAAGATTAAAGCTGTTGGAGATGACGCGCGCCTTATGATAGGCAGGACTCCTGCTAATATTGATGCAATAAGGCCTCTTCGTGACGGTGTAATTTCTGATTATGAGGCCACAGAGGAAATGCTCAAATACTTCATAAAAAAAGTGTGCGGCAAAAAACTGCTTCTGTATAAACCACGCATAATGATATGCGTTCCAAGCGGCATAACCGAAGTTGAAAGAAGAGCAGTTATTGATGCGGCTGACAAAGTCGGTGCGAAAGAGGTATATATCATCGAAGAACCTATTGCTGCTGCAATAGGAGCCGGACTTGATATTACCAAAGCATATGGAAGCATGGTCGTGGATGTTGGCGGAGGAACTACAGATATTGCTGTTATTTCCTTATGCGGAATAGTAAAAAGCAAATCTATTAAAATAGCCGGTGATGCTTTTGATGAATGCGTTATAAAATTCATGAGGAAGAAATACAGCCTCCACATCGGTGAAAGAATGGCTGAGGAAATGAAAATACGTATTGGCTGCGTATATCCGAGAAAAGAAGAAGTTACCATGCAGGTAAGGGGAAGAAATCTGGTTTTGGGACTGCCAAGGACAATAGAGATTACATCATCTGAACTTATGGAAGCTTTTGATGAGGTTGTGCAGCAGATTGTTGACGGAGTTAAGAATGTATTGGAAAAAACTCCTCCTGAATTGTCAGCAGATATAGGTGACAGAGGTATAGTACTAACTGGAGGCGGAAGCCTGATATACGGACTGGACACATTACTATCGATTAAGACAGGTTTGGAAGTTACGATTGCAGATGATCCGATTTCCTGCGTTGTTTTAGGAACAGGGGAAGCCTTGGAAAATCTTGATAAAATATTAAAACTCAAGGTAGTAAAGCAAGAAGAAAGGAGCAAAAGGTAACATGAAGACAAAAGGAGTAAGATTATACGGTGAGAATGATCTTCGGCTCGAAGAATTCGAACTGCCAACAATAAATGATGATGAGATATTAGCCAAAGTTGTAACTGACAGCATATGCATGTCGTCTTATAAAGCTGCAGTACAAGGAGCAAAACATAAAAGGATACCCAATGATGTCGCACAGAATCCGATAATAATTGGGCACGAGATGTGCGGAGAAATATTAGAAGTCGGAAGTAAATATGAAGACATATACAAAAAAGGCCAGCGCTTTACAATGCAGACCAATCTTAATCATCCTTCTAACATATATGCTGCTCCTGGTTATTCCTTCAGATATACAGGTGGAACAATACAGAATATGATTATTGCAAAGGAAGTCCTTGAAATGGACTGTTTGCTTGAATATAATGGCGATTCCTTCTATCAGGGTTCCTTAGCTGAACCGGTTTCCTGTATTATCGGAGCTTTTTCAGCTATGTATCACACTAACAGAATAAATTATGAACATACTATGGGTATCAAAGAAGGCGGAAAAATGGCAATTTTGGCAGGTGTAGGCCCTATGGGCTTAGGTGCTATAGACTATGCCGTTAATCAGGAAAAGAAGCCTTCACTTTTAGTAGTTACTGATATAGATGATTCCAGGCTTGCAAGAGCTTCTGAGATATTTACTCCCCAATGGGCTGCAAAGCATGGAGTAAAACTTATATATCTCAATACTGGAAAAACGGAAGATCCAATAAAAGCGCTTATGGAACTTTCTGATAACAAAGGATATGATGATGTTTTTGTTTTCGCTCCTGTAAAGCCTGTTGTAGAACAGGGTGATAAGATTCTTGGGTATGACGGATGTTTGAATTTCTTTGCCGGTCCGACAGATCCAGCTTTCTCAGCTACTTTCAATTTTTATAATGTCCATTACAACTCAAGCCATATAGTAGGAACAAGCGGCGGGAATACAGATGACATGAAGAAATGCATAACTATGTGTGAAGAAGGAAAACTTAATCCTGCAGCAATGGTGACACATATAGGAGGACTTGATTCAGCAGTGGAAGCAACGCTGAACCTGCCTAAGATACCAGGTGGTAAAAAACTCATATATACCGGTATAAGCATGCCGCTTACTGCTATAAGTGAATTTAAGGAAAAAGGATATCCTGAACTTGCGAAAATATGCGATGCAAATAAAGGATTGTGGTGTAAGCAGGCAGAAGACTGGCTTTTAAGTAATAGCAAGAAGATATAACTGGCAGGTTATAGGTATTAATCATAAGAGAGCAGAAGAACCTTCTCATGAGAAGAGCAATCTTCTCTCTTTATATTTTAGAAATTCGACAGCTTACTTTCAGTAAGCTGTTTTGTTAATTAGTATTATATTAATAAATTATAATATAAGTCCGTAATATAGTACATAACTAATGGTATTATGTGTACATCTTAGAAAAGGCGGTCACATACTATGGATAAAATGGATAATATGGATAATATTGATACTACAAAAACAAATAGAGTTGTACACATGATTTCATTGGCAATAGGCACATTAACATACTGGCTCATTTTATCTTCTTACATAACTTCAGCTTATGTGTTTGCAATGGCAGCAGCCGGTTATATAATATGCATACTGTTTCTGCTGACAAGATACAATGAATATGTAATTAACAAAGATAATCATGTTATGAAAAGATACTGTGACGATGTTATGTGCGTGTGTCCAAAATGCGGTGAGACGCATATAAGCATATATAGTAAAGTTTTCTACAGCAGAATGTTTATGATTATGCTTAAAAACATTATGAGAAACAATCAGGCAGGAGCAGTTCATATAGTAAAGATCGCTAAATGTGATAAGTGTAATCATACATGGTATGGCGGTTATATGAATATCAGAAAAATAAATTCCCAATTTGACGAAAGTTGTGTTCAAAACAGCATTTAATAATGATAGAATATCATTAACAGGTGCAAAACGGAGGGAATTTAATAATGGGTAGAAAAATGAGCAAGACGGAATGGAGCTGGGTGTTGTACGATGTAGGTAATTCCGCGTTTACAATGCTTACAACAGCTCTTGTTCCTATTTACTTTGCTGCAATGGTAGCTAATACGAGCACTATTGAGGCTAATCAGGCAACTGCATTATGGGGAACTGCAAATTCAGTAGCGATTATAATACTTGCATTTCTTTCACCTATTTTGGGCGCAATAGCAGACTATAGGGGTATGAAGAAAAGAATGTTCGCTGTAGCGCTATCAGTAGGTGTCTTAGGAGCTTTCGCGATGGCATTTATGAATACATGGCTGGCATTCCTGATCATATATGTTATTGCAAGAATCGGGTATTCTGCAACAAATGTATTTTATGACTCCATGCTTACTGATGTCACCACAGACGACAGAATGGATAGAGTCTCATCTAATGGATTTGCATATGGGTATATAGGCAGCTGTATCCCTTTCATACTATGCCTTGCAATATATATTCTTCAACCATTTGGACTAAATGATAATTCTTCAATTCAAGTGGCATTCGTCATAACAGGATTATGGTGGTTCCTTCTTACAGTACCTTTATTCAAGAATGTGCGTCAGACATATTGTCTTGAAAATAAGAAGGGTAAAGTTAAAGATGCATTCTTAAGAATTGCTGATACATTTAAAAATATTAAAAAGAAAAAGGAAATATTCCTTTTTATACTTGCGTACTTCTTCTACATTGATGGCGTATATACAATTATAACTATGGCCACAATATATGGCACAGAACTGGGGTTGGATTCAGTATCGATGGTTCTTGCTTTATTGCTTACTCAGTTTATAGCTTTCCCATGCGCTATTCTTGCAGGTATATTAGGTACGAAATACGGAACCTTGAAAATTATAAAGGTATTTATCGGAATATATATGTTTGTGGCAGTCTTCGGATTCTTCCTGGTCAGTG
>JBAZFL010000046.1:0-10738 GCA_041653455.1 Clostridia bacterium | reverse complement strand
GTTTAAAGCAAGCATTCTGTAAATTTCGTACTCAAGAGCTTCTACATTCTTAAATGAATGAAAATCACCCCAGCTGGTATGGAATTTCCCAGTGTGGGCAAGATAATCTTTTCCAAGATTTCTTGTATATCTGCAAGTCACTGGAAAGTGCATATATCCCCAACCTCCACTTGGAAGGCTTTCTATCTCATAATGTGAATATGTATTCTTTGACGGATCCTTATCCTTAAATGATACATGCCCGCTGTTGAAAAATACTAGAATACCAGGTTTAATGGACCACACCAGAGAAGACATTTCCTCTTTAAACAAATTCATGACTTGCCTGTAATGCAGTTTCCTGTCCTGTTCATTAAGAGGATCCAATCCTTTACTTCTCATGCTTTCCATGCAATAAGTACAAGAACAATCCATTTCACTTACTATATCAAAAAACACTCCATCACAATCAAGCTCAGTTACAAATTCTATAACATGCCTCTTGAGAAAATCAATATATGGGGTATTAACACATAACCTTTGGTAAAACCCGTCTTTATTAAAATATTCTCCTTCACAAGAACCATCCGGTTTTCTTACAAGCCACTCAGGATGTTTTAAAGCAGTATACATATCCCACTGCACAGTTGTATATACAGGAACCTTTATATCATTCTTATGGCATGCTTCAATCTGTTTTCTTAACAAATCTTTTTCAACGAGATGAGGATGGATCCTCTCCTTATTGATTTTCGAATCATAATATATCATGCCATGATGACATCTGGCAAAACATGTAATAGAATTTACATGAGCATCTTTCAATGTCTTCACAAAATCATCCGCATTAAATCCAGCTCCAATATCGTTAATAAGCTCACTAGTATGAAAATCTAAATGAATCTGTCTGAAACGTAATCTGTCCTTCATAGTTTTATTCTCCTACATCACATTTTTGTATTTTTATATTATTCATTCCCAGAATAGCGGAACATAAAGGCATAAACCGGTCTATACTGTCAGAAGTATAGACTTCAAGACTCCCCTTTTTATCGTCTGTTTTTAACAAATTCATACTTTCAAGAAGTTTTTTTGTTTGCTTAGCTGTTATTAATGCTGAGTCAACCAGATTCACATCATCCCCAATTGTGCGTCTTATTACATTTTTTAAAAGAGGATAGTGAGTACAACCTAGAATCAGAGTATCTATATCTGTATTATTGAAAAAGCTGAAGTATCTTTTTGTTATCATTTCAGTAATCTCATCATCCCACCACTCAATTCCTTCTTCAGCAAGAGGAACAAATAAAGGACAGCTCTTTTGAAACACATTTATAGATATATCCAAATCTTTTAAAGCTTTTTCATAGGATCGGCTTTCTATTGTGGCCTTCGTACCGATGACTCCGATTCTTCTATTTTTTGATTCCGAAAAAGCAAGTGTAGCTGTTGTGGATATAACTCCTATTACTGGAAGATTATAATGTGCATTTATTGCATCCATCGCATTAGAACTCACTGTATTACATGCTATTACTACTGCTTTAGCTCCTTTTTGTGTGAGAAATTTCATGCTCTGCAAAGCGAAAAGCTCTATGGTCTCTTTGGATTTGCCACCGTAAGGAGTTCTTTTACCATCACCAAAGTAAACAATATCCTCGTTTGGAAGATATTTAATAATTTCTTTCAGCACAGTCAGACCACCGATTCCAGAGTCAAACACTCCTATTTTTCCATCAGTCATGATTTGCCTCTTCATAATCCAGTTCAAACCTGTATTTTTCTTTTCTTTCTTCAGCTAAAACGATTAGTTTCGTAATAAGCTGGCTGTATGGTATACCTGCCTGTTCCCATAACTTAGGAAACATGCTTATACCCGTGAATCCTGGGATGGTATTGATTTCATTTACTATGGCTTTCTTACCTTTTGTCAGGAAGAAGTCTACTCTTGCCATACCATAGCATCCTATTATTGAAAAAGCCTTCTCTGCAATTTTCTTTATTTCACGTACTGACGAATCTGGTATGTCAGGATTTAAAACAGTAAGGCTTTTTCCATCAAGATATTTAGCGCTATAGTCATAAAATTCATTTGAAGACAGTATCTGTCCTACATCTGAAGATGAAGCTTTATCATATGAGCCTAAAACTGCAACTTCCAGTTCTTCACCTTCTACAAATTCCTCAACTAAGACCTTTCTGGAAAATCGTGATGCGAATACAAGTGCTTTTTCAAGGCTATCCGCATTTTTAGCCTTACTTATTCCGACAGAAGAGCCACATTCAGAAGGCTTAACGAATACAGGATAAGCAAATCTGCTTTCTATTGTTTTAACCGTTGAGTTAATTGAATTCTTAATTTCATCACATGTGAACCATAAATAATCAGCTACTGCAATCCCGTTCTTCGATAAGATATCCTTGCATAGGACCTTATCCATACATACTGCTGAAGACAGGACATCACATCCTACATATGGGACATCACATAGCTCCAAAAATCCCTGAAGCTTTCCATCTTCTCCAATTGTTCCATGAATTATTGGAAAAACTACATCAATACCCATTCTCTTAAACATGGCGATATCCGGTGTAAGCAACTGTTTTTGCAGATTATTGTCCTTATTAACTATACCTTTAAAAAATTCATCATTCTCTTTGTATTCATATAAGAAAAACTGATTGCTCTTAGATATCTCAATTATAGTCAGAGAATATTTTTTTTTGTTTATATTTCTTATCAGATTAGAAGCAGATATGCGCGAAACCTCATGTTCTGTAGAAGTGCCTCCGAAAATTACACAGATATTTTTCATTTTTCAATCCTCTTTAGTGTAGTAACAGTTTTTAATTGCTCCAAAATAAAACATATGATAATCATCCGTTTTATAATATCTATTCTTTATTGATTCCGCTATTGCGTCTTTATCCATTGCTGTTTTCTGTACAACTTCACATTCAATATGAAGATCACATTTTCCTATAATGTCAGATTTCTCAAATCCGCATAGTTTGAACTTATCTGCATCCCTTCCGGATTTTGTCCCGCATATTGCTAGTTCTTTTTTCATTACTGAGCTCTTAGGAATGCTTAATGTAAATTTATTTGACTTCTCAAGCAGTTCGTATGTATGCCTGGAAAATCTTACTGCAACACAAATGATAGGTTCCCCCCAGCATATCCCCATGAGCCCCCATCCTATTGTCATCGTATTATACTCACCAGAATAATTAGTATTTAAAAAAACACCTTCTGGAAGTTGTCCGTTAAACCTTTTAAAGATATCTTCATAATTTGCTTGAATCTTCATTATTACCCTCACTGATATTTTAATTAATTATATCATGCATAAACATGAATTCATACATCAAAAGTTTAGTTAATATCTGTGTTAAACCCTTCAAGAATTGCTTCCCATACAGTTTTGTTGGTCTGACTCATCATCCATATACAGACTCCTCTAAGCTTATACTTAGCTGCAAGCATTGCTTTTAGACGTGCACTCGCATCATCCTCTACCCAAGCTCTGTAAAGGTCATTACCTTCTCTATATTCAATGTAATACTGCCCGCTTATATACCCGTCACGTTCTTCTTCCCATACAGGAGTAATCTGTTTTTCTTCAACAAGTTCAACAACCTGGTCAGCAGTCAAAGTTTTACTAAGAGTCACTTTTCCTGTCTGATCAGTTTTCCATAATCTTGTATATGCAGGTATACCAAGGATAAGCTTATCGCTTGGTATCAGTTTAAGAGTATTTTTAAGGTTTGCTTCAACCCATGACAACTGAGCTTGTGAACCTCCGGATTCATGCGAACTCCAGTATTGGTCATATGTCATGACCATTACATAATCTGCAGTTTTGCCAAGCTGTTCATGATCATAGCATAAAGAATAGCCTTCTGAACCTCCAGGTATACCTACATCAATAGACACTGCAAGGTTCATCTCATGAGCAAGCGGTACTAATTCCCTAATAAACTGGGTAAGATTATCTTTATCGGATAAATATAGATTTTCAAAATCAACATTAATCCCATCAAACTTGTATATATATGCATATGCAAGTATCTGATCTATTACATGCCTTCTAGCTTCGCTATCGCCTAAAACTGTACTGATTTGGTCTCTGTTTGCAAATATATTGTTAATCAAAGGCCATACTGTATATCCTCTTTTGTGAGCATTCTCCATATATTTCATTGAAGCACTACTCGAAATTGTTCCTTTTTCATCTATAACAGTAAAAAATGTTGGAGATATAACATTTACATCAGCATAATATGGTACGCTTGTAACTGAACTTGAATAAACATAATGCCATGTAAGAATAATATAATCAGGAAGATAAAGCTCTTTTTCCTCATAATCAATCACTATATCTCTTGTTGTAACATCAATATTAAGATATTTTGTTTCTACATACCCAGCAATGCCATCAGCAGTCATTAGGTATGTCCAATCCCCTATTACCTTATTTACATATAACAACTGACCCATCTGGATATTTTTAACATATATAGGTTCTTTTATTGAGGGTCCTTTTCTTAATTGAGCATCTGATATATTCACAGTCGCTGTGTATTCGTGATTTCTAAAAGATTCAATTATCACTACATCCTTTGATTCTATATATTTAGCATTAATATTCCACATATAAGCAAAAGGTCCTATAGGAACATAAAGAATTCCTTCATACCTTTGACTAGCAGTATCCAGCTGCAGGTCTTTTTTATTTATCTGAGCAAAGAGACTGTTTTCAGTCAAATAAATTACTTTGTCTTTTGTAGTAACAATTACTTTCGCTCTTATCTCGTCATAATAGATGTACGGGTCAATAAACTCTTTTATAACCTCATATCTAACAAGTATTTCTCCATTTATGATTTTGACAGGAGTTTCATACTCAATATGTGAGAAATTTATAACCAGATCCGTATATTCTTCTGAGTAATATTCTTCTACACTCTGATTAGGTAAGTATTTTTCTTTGATGTAATCCAATATAGCATCATAAGCTATCACAGCTGCTGCTGCAAAAACTGATATTATTAGTATTAAGATGACATATTGCCAAAGTTTCTTCAATAATTACTCCTTGAATTTGTACTGGGCATATTTTTTAATGAACTCCATAACTCTGTCATCCTGCTCGAAATATACTAATGTCCTCATAGATTTATAATACGCAATTCCGAACACAGTTTCTTCTGAATTTGAAGCAGAAGCATCTATGACCTGCTGTACATTATTTGAATATCCACTTAAATGGTTTGAATCTTTGTACGCAAGTATCTCAAAATCCTTCAATGAATGTGAAAAAATATTTTTCCTTCTGCTCTTGTTTATTATCTTGTCAATAGTCATTGTATCTTCAACAAAGATATATTCATAATCGAATTTTCTAGAAGCCACAATCCTGTAACAAGCATATACAACACCTAACCATATTATGAATGAGTATGTTTTCAAAAAATAGTAGGACACAATGCATAATGCTAATGTAACTGCAACAGCCGCTAGCGATATCAGATCATCCTTACCTGTTTTCTTTCTGTATACAGTCTTTTCGTAATACCAGCTCTCCATATGGACCTTCCTTTCAGTACGTTAAATATACCATATAAAGCAATCATGTGTGTGTACTTTTTATTAACTTTTATGCTTTATGGAATTAGTTCATAACTAAATTATATCATTTTTAAATTTCTGTAAGTTCTATAATATGTTATTATATGATTAATAATGACAGATTAACAAGGAGTTCAAATCATGAAGTGTGCAATAGGCCAGGACAGTCACAGTTTCTCACAAGACCCAGACCGCAACCTTATTCTGGCAGGAGTTCATATTAAGGATCATGCAGGCCTTGTGGCAAATAGTGATGGAGATGTCATTTATCATGCTCTGACAAATGCAATAAGCGGTATAACATCAGTCAATGTGTTAGGAATGACTGCTGACTCTATGTGCAGATCAGGAATAACAGACAGTTCATTTTATGTAAAAGAAGCATTAAAAAGTCTTGTTCATGAAATTGTGCATGTCAGCTTTACAGTTGAATGCATGTCCCCAGTGCTTTTCCCTTATATTGACATTATGAAAGAGAATATTGCTTCACTCTTGAAAATAGATAAAAAAAATGTTGGTTTGACAGCAACATCAGGCGAAGGCCTCACCTCTTTTGGCAGGGGTCAGGGAATTATGTGTTTCTGTTTAATCACAGTCAGCTAGAATAGCTTGAGCAAATATAAGATCTCTTTTAGTCGTTATTTTTATATTTGAAGGATCGGATTCTATTATCTTGACATTATAGCCATAGTGTTCTGCTATCATGCAATCATCTGTAACTTCCAGATTATCCATCCTAGCTTTATTATGAAGTTCAATCGCAAATTCTGTTTTGAAAGCTTGAGGAGTTTGAGCATTATATATTTTCTCTCTTTCAAGAGTCTTTTCAACAAACATTATGTTATCAGCCATCTTAATAGTATCAGTATTTTTTGATGCTGCAAGGCAAACTCCATATCTTTTAGCCCCCTCAATGCATTCATCAATTATCTTTTTAGAAATTAAAGGTCTTGCTCCATCATGAATTAAAACTATACCGTCTTGATCATCAAGAGACATTAATCCATTATATACAGATTGCCTTCGATTAATACCCGAGTATGCGTACTTCACTTTTGCTTCAATCCTGTATTGAGACAGTAATGATGAATATACTGATTCAGAATCTTTTGGAATAACAAGTATTATCTGTTCAATATATTCTAAATTATGAAATGCTTTGACTGTTCGAACTATAACAGGAATGCCATCAAGAATTGCTAGAAGCTTGTTTATTCCACCCATCCTGCTTGATGTGCCCCCTGATGCAATAACTGCTCTTATCGGTTCCATTAGTCATTCTTCCTCGTGCACGATATTATTGAATATACTTCCTTTTAATGCATCTTCTGCTTGATTTAAAGTCATATTTTTTGCAAGCATAATTTCACTTAATACAGCGTTCTTTGCATTAATCATAAGTTTTCTCTCACCGGTAGATAAACTTTTATCGCGAGTCATTAAGGATTTCGCTATCTGAGCAATCTCATAAATCGTACCATCCTTAAGTTTTTCCATATTCTCACGATATCTTTTGTTCCAGTTGGATATTTCAACTGTATTCATGGTCTTGATCTGATCTAGCAGATCATCTGCTTCCATATTTGACATTACATCTCTTATCCCAATAGTATCCATATTTTCCACAGGAAGCATCGCAACCATTTCGCTTATGGGGCTTTTAATTATAAAATAGCATCGGATTTCATCCATTATCTTTCTATTGACCTTGTCAACGATAATGCCTGCTCCATGCATAGGATATACAATTTTATCTCCGATACTGTAACTCAATTTATACCTCAAATTAGATTATACTCTTTTTTAGGTCAAGTGTCAAAAAACGATTTGCTTATAAAATTTGAAGCTTATTTAACTAAAGATTCTTCTATTGCATGATAGACATCAGATACTCCGACAATATTAATCTGATCATTAAAATGCATAACTGATTTTAAATTAACCTTAGGTACTATTGCTTTTGCATATCCCATTTTTACAGCTTCATTAATGCGTTTATCAATACCATTTACCGAGCGTATTTCTCCTGTGAGTCCTACTTCACCGATAATTACGCAACTGCTGTCTGCTTTCTTGCCTTTGTAGCTCGATGCTATAGCAGATACCACTGCTAAATCACAGGCTGTTTCGCTTATCTTAATACCGCCAGCGACATTGATATAAGCATCATGGTTATATAGTTTCATTCCTGTATTCTTTTCCATTACAGCCATAAGCATATTTATCCTATTTTGGTCTAGTCCCGATGCCATCCTTCTTGGCATAGTAAAATTTGTAGGACATACCAAAGCTTGTATTTCAACCATAAGAGTCCTAGAACCCTCAAGCAATGGTAGAACTACAGTACCTGGCGCATTTATATTCCTGCCTTCGAGCATGAATGCAGAAGGATTAGTTACCTCTGTTAATCCTAAGTTGCTCATCTCGAATACGCCTATCTCATTTGTTGAGCCAAATCTGTTTTTAACGCTTCTGAGAACTCTGAATGAAGATCCGCTTTCACCTTCAAAATACAGTACGGTATCTACCATATGCTCTAGCAGCTTAGGTCCCGCTATATTCCCTTCTTTTGTTACATGTCCAACTATGAACAAAGAAGTACCAGATTTTTTTGCAGAATTGACAAGCAATAATGTTGAATTCTTAATCTGGTTCACACTTCCAGCTATTGAAGGTATCTGGCTAGAGTAAACTGTCTGTATTGAATCGACTACTGCAATTGATGGTTTGGTTTGCTGTATTGCCTGACATATTACATCTGTATCTGTTTCAGAGGCTAGTTTGGTATTGTTTCTATTTAATCCTATCCTTTTTGCCCTTAATCCTAACTGGCTTATACTCTCTTCAGCTGAAATATATAGTATAGTATTATCTGTTTTTGCATATTGGCACAACTGCAGAAGTATTGTGGATTTACCTATACCAGGATCACCGCCTACAAGTATTACTGAACCTGATACGATACCTCCTCCAAGAACCCTGTCCATTTCTTCCATGCCGCAACTTATTCTGGAAGATTCATTGTAAGATATATCTTCAACTGAATCCAGTTTAATCTCTCTAACCTTTTCAGCATTTGTATTCTTAACTTCATTAACTTCTTCAAAAGTATTCCATTCCTGGCACGAAGGACACTTGCCCATCCATTTCACAGTTTCATAACCGCAGGATGTACAAACGAAATAATTGTTATTCTTAGCCATATGTTCTCCTCTAGATTATCATTTTCATGAGCATATTTTTCAAAATATCTGCACGTACCCTATCTCTTAAGAAAACCGGAACACTTTTCAGTGAGTTGTCATTTACTGCTGCTTTTAGAAGTTTCTTGTCTGAATCAGATATAATGTTCAAATCTATAAAATTTTCTATATAAATATCTGCTGAATGCTGGCTGATCTCATCTCCCATTGATAAAATGATGTGCATGAAATAGTCATAAGGCTTGTCAGTGGACATTCTGCTTATTGTAATATGTCCCCCACCGCCTCTCTTACTTTCGACAAAATAGCCTCTTTCAGAGTTAAATCTTGTTGCTATTACATAATTTATCTGTGATGGTACGCAATTAAAGTAACTGGCAAGCTCGTTCCTTTGAATTTCAACTTCCCCTTCAGTATCCTCTATCATATCTTTTATAAAGTTTTCTATTATGTCACTCAGTCTAGCCATAATACATCACCTTTGACTTTCTCTGACTTTATTATATCAAATCATATCTTTTTTTCAACCTCTATTTAAAAGAGCATGTATGAATGATATACTTTGTTTACAATCTTTTGGAGGGAACTATGGCAAAACTATATTTCAGATACGGAGCGATGGGAAGCTCAAAATCCGCAAATGCAATAATG
Source organism: Clostridia bacterium (assembly GCA_041653455.1). Taxonomy (GTDB): domain Bacteria; phylum Bacillota; class Clostridia; order DUPQ01; family DUPQ01; genus DUPQ01. The sequence continues at coordinate 1,273 of JBAZFL010000046.1, read as the reverse complement.
GTAGTTTATAATTACAAGGAAAGAAATCAGACTGCAGTCTTATTAAAGCCTATTTCAGATATGCGTGACGGAGAACACATCAATGTTTCAAGATGCGGGCTCAAAATGGATTGCAAATATGCTGATACTTTTTTAAATCAATCAGACGAAGAATTAAAAAAATATGACTGTATAGTAATTGATGAAGCGCAGTTTCTTACAAAGCATCAAGTCGAAATACTTATGCACATTTCAGATGATCTTGATATACCTGTAATATGCTACGGCCTGCGTGCAGATTTTCAGGGAAAGCTTTTTGAAGGTAGCATGTATCTTCTTGCATGGGCTGATACGATCGAAGAAATTAAAACAATATGCTGGTGCGGTAAAAAAGCTACTTGTAATGCAAGGATCGGTTCTGATGGAAAGATAGTCCGTGAAGGCCCTCAGTTTCTGCTTGGTGGAAATGATACATACATACCTTTATGCAGAAAACATTTCAGATCAGGACAGACAAAAAAAGAGGAATAGATTCCCCTTCTTATTTTATTATAAATACGCATAATAAGTATCAATAAACGATTTATAGTTCCTCTATATATTCAAATATTCCTGATTCCACATAATATGTATTTTTCAGTATTATCTTTGCTGTACTGTTCTTAGGAACTTCAAACCTGTATGATATCTTATCTCCGTCAATCTTCCATGAGGAAGCTATTTGTCCATTCTTTGTTTTAATCACCGCTTTCACATTCAATAAACCGCATTCTTTTGTGACAATAGGTTTGAATACAATTTTTTTAAAACCAGGAGCAGTTTCATCTGTTCTTATTCCTGCTATTTTTTCATACATAAAATCGACCACAGCCCCATATGCATAATGATTGAAAGAGTTCATATCCTTGCTCCAGAACGTTCCATCAGGCTTTATATTATCCCAGTGTTCCCATATCGTTGTTGCTCCTTTGGTTATCGAATAAATCCCCGAAGGATATTCTTTTTCCAGTAGGAGTTTATATGCAATATCCGCATAACCGTTATCAGCTAAAACATGCAGTATATATGGAGTTCCTAAAAAACCTGTTGATATTTTGTCATTAAACTCATGTATTTTTCTTACTAGATTTGAGATAGCTTTATTCCTTCTGTCTTCATTTAGAAGATTAAAATACAGAGCAAGGACATATGCTGTCTGCGTATCGGTGACTAATTTATCATCTTGCCAGTAAGCTTCGTTGAATGCTTTTGATATATTAGCATACAGGTCTTCATAATATGCGATAACTTTCTT
>JBAZFL010000045.1:3563-10770 GCA_041653455.1 Clostridia bacterium | reverse complement strand
TTTCATATTATCAAGATTCATCTTGTTTATCTGTTCATCAAGCTCATCCTGAGCTTTTTGCTTCTCATATGCAGCTTGCTTATCACTTAGATTTTTCTGTCTTTCTGCAATAAGCATATCTGCCTGTTCTTGCGTCATAATCTTTTCTTCCACTTCATTCTTCTGCTCATTAAGCATATCTAACTGTTCTTGAGCCGACAGAAGATCTTTCGAAATTTCAACAAGTTCGGCTTCTTTGTCTGCATATTCATATCTAGCTTTTAGAGGTAGAAAAACATCATATAAATCATCATGTGTGAATTGAAGAACATTTATTTTGTTTTGTGAGTGTGTAATACTAGTATTAATATCTCTCTCCTGTTTCTTTATAGCATTAAGATCAGTATTTAGTAAAGAAATTTGTCTGTCATACTCATCAATTTGCTCCTGTACTGGTATATACTCAAAATATTTCGCTATCATGGTGTTAAGCTCGTTTCTTAACTGGTTTATAAGAGCTGCATCTGGCGAAGCAGCATTTTCTGCAGTTGTAAGTTCATTTTCTTTGGCAAGAAGATCTGCTGATGTCGGAACTCCTGTGCTTGGATGAGCTGAAATGTAATTCTGTTTTTCCAGAACTTTTGCATCAACAGCTGTTTGAGCTACAAGTAATGGATTTGCAATTTTAACTAGTTCTCTTTGAAGAGTCTTTAAATTTTCCTTTTCATTATCAAGCATTAATTTTGCATTTTCATAATCCATTTTAGCTATTGAATATGCATTTAGAAATTCTTCTTCATTATATGATGTGTCAGGATCAAGTGAATTGAGATACTGCTCATGTTCATTTTTTTTCGCAGATAATTCATCTCTTCTATTCTGAGCTAATCTTATCTCGTTCTGTAAATCCACAAACAATAGTTTGTTCGATTCTAAGTTGATCTTAATGCTTTGAGCTTCAGTTAAAGCTTTACTTAATAATGAAATTTCTTCCAGTATTGCTGTGTAATCTGGGGTAGATTCCATAAGCGCTCTTTTGTAATTGACATACATTGTGGTTAGAGAGTTCATTGCATTGTTCAACTCGTCACTTGGCGCATCCTCAAGCCGGTATATTACAGATCCTTTTTGAATCATTTCTCCACGTCTTGCTTCTACGCTTTGAATCACTCTTGACTCATCAAAGTATACCTGATATGTCTGATTTGCAGACACAGTACCTTGACCTCTTATTCTCGATGATATAGTTCCATACATAGGATACTGAACTGCTACTTCAGGTAGAGAATAATTCAATATCGTATTCGAGAAAAACGTAAGTACTAATAATACTGCTAAAAATATAATCGCTATATTTTTTATTATGCTCCTTCTTTTTGTTACATCCTTTTTCATAAAAACCTCCATTAACCTTTTATTGCACTTGAACTTGCTACACCTTCTAGTACTCTGTCCTCACTATACAAGAAGAGAAGTAAAGGTAAAACCATATATATGGCTGCAACTGCGAATGCAAGACCTATTTCCCCGGCATTGATTTTAGAAAGATATACTGACAGAGGGTGCATATCCTCATTGTTTTGTAGCATTATCAGAGGTTGTTCAACCATATTCCAATAATCCATAAATAACAGTATAGCTACAGAATATATTGCATTTTTTGACATAGGTACAAATACTTTCCTGAAAATCTTCCATTCATTAGCACCATCAATTTTTGCTGCTTCAACAATTGAAGAAGGTATTCTTTGCATTGTCTTTGTCAATATAAATACAGCAAAAGGAGAAAATATACCTGGCAGTATTATTGACCATCTGGTATTTAAAATATCCATCCAGTCAGCAACGAGATAATTAGGTACTAAAGTGACCTGATATGGCATAAGCATTAACGCAATATATATAAAGAACATAGTGTTTCTGAATCTTCCTTTATACCTAGCAAAACTATATGATGCACCAAGAGCTATTACTATTTGGAATATTACAATTGGAACAACATAAATTACCGAGTTCCAGAATTTTAACAGGTATTGCGGGCTTTTTAATAAAACAGTAATATACTGCCCAAAACTTACTTTATCAGGTATTATCTTTAAATTTACTTTGTCAGCTATATATGATGATACTGCAGAGGAACCGCTTTCAGAAAAGATTTTTCCATAATTTGCAGTTATCTCGCTTTTTGTCATAAATGAATTTGTAACAGTAAGTACAATTGGCATTATGAACATTGCAGCAGTAAAGCCAAGAACCATAACTGCTAAGATAATTGAAATAACTCTTTTTATTTGTGTTTTCTTTTTCATCCCAATCTTATTCATCTACACTGCTCCCTATTTTATTGTCAATTACAAATAGAAGCGCAATAATCGCTGTTATTATTATACATATTATAACTGCTGCAGCAGATAGCTTCTGATAGTCCAGAGATCTGAATGTATTATTTATATAGTGTTGAAGCATATATAATCCTTCATACGGATAGTCTCCAGTGAGAAGATAGACTTCCCTGAAAACTTTAAAAGAATTAATTAATGATAGGATAGTTACAAAGAAAATACTTGATGACATGAAGTTTAATTTAATTTTAAAGAATCTGCTGACTGGCCCTGCTCCATCTATTAAAGCGGCTTCTTTTACATCAACAGGGATATTAGCTAATGCTGCCATAAACAGAATCATGTTATATCCGGTGTTCTTCCATAAAAATAGCAGAACTACAACAAGCCTGCTGAAGTCCGATTTAAACCAATCTACTGCTTCTATTCCTATAGAATCAAGAAAAACATTAATAACTCCATTATAATGAAAAACTACCTGCCATATTAATATAACAGAAGCAACTGGAACGACAAGAGGACTAATCAGAGCTGTTCTGAATATACTTTTGCCAGGAATATTGCTTTCAAGAAATAATGCTAGAATAAGAGGTATAATAACAGCTAAAGGTACTGCAATCAAAGAAAATATCAATGTATTTTTTAAAGACAGCATGAATGCATGATTTCTTAATAATGAAATATAGTTATCGAAAGCTACAAATTCCTGGTTTATTGGGTTATCAATAAAGGAGTAATAAAGAACAATAAAAAATGGAATAAGAAAAAATAACATAAAACCCGCAATGCTTGGTATCATAAAGGGCATTGTAGAGCTTTTGTCTCTTTTTTCAAAACTTATAGTCTTTTTTCTTTTTTTTATCAAACTTGACTTTTTATTCTCGCTTGTGAATATATTCTTTTTCAATAGTCCTATTCCTCAATACAATCCTTTTCCTTAAATAGACGTATGTATATTATAAAAGTTCCTGACAAATTATTTATTTAAATATTTATTAAGAATTTATTTAATATTCATGTCATATAGCATGATATGTTACATAATACTTGCAATACTCTTTTATAATGCATCTTTCGCATAAAGGTTTCCTGGAATTGCATATTTTTCTTCCATGAAAAACAAGCCTATGGCAAAACATAGCTGACTTATCTGATGGGAGTATTTTAATTAGATCTTGCTCTATCTTATTCGGATCAGTATTATCAGTAAGTCCTATTCTGATTGATAATCTTTTAGTATGTGTATCAACAATAACTGCAGGTCTATTATAGATTTCTGCAAGTATAACATTTGCTGTTTTCCTTCCCACACCAGGCAAAGTTATCAACTGGTCAATATTGTCAGGTACATTTCCATTAAAATCACTTATAAGTTTTTTACAGCATCCAATAATATTCTTTGCTTTATTATGAAAAAAACCTGTCGGTTTTATTAGTTGCTCCAGATCAGTTAAATTGGCTTTTGCAAAATCCTCTGCAGTCTTATATCTCTCAAACAACTGTGGTGTTGTTTTATTTACTCTCTCATCAGTACATTGAGCTGCTAATTGGGTTGAAATAAGTAATTGAAGAGGATTTACAAAATCGAGTGTGCATCTTACTATCGGATACTCTTTTTCCAGAAGTTTTATTATATTATATATATCAATCATTTATTTCACTTTATCCTGCATAATAATTAAGTTTAAAGTCATATAATCATCTGTCAGTTCATTATACCTGTATACTGACAAAACGATATTCTCACCAGGCAGATAATTATTTTTAATTTCGAAGAAATTTTCCGGTGAGCTGATCATTTGATCATTAACACTCACTACTATATCATCAATCTTGAGTCCAGAATAAAAAGCAGGTGTTCCATAACCGATATATTTAACTCTTACACCCTCTATATCAATCATCTGCTGCTGATCATCCGAAGTAATTTTAATACTAGCTTTCTCATTGGAAACGGCAATACCCAGATTTGGAATCATCTCTTCGCTGTATGATTTCAATTCAAGATTCTCAGTAATTTCTTTTATTTTATTTATAGGAATAGCTTTATAAAAGCCATCTTGGTTGTTGTCTTTTAAGTAAACAGTCAAAGCAATTACCTGCCCTTCTTTGTTTACTAAAGCTCCTCCATTGTTGCTTGCAGTCATAAAAGCAGTCGCATTTATCATGTATAGGTTATCTTTTACAGATTCATTTGAAAAGATAATCCTGTCGTTAAATGTATACATCAATCCGCCAATGATACCGGCTGTCACTTGACCTTTTACTGAGTTATTTCCACTTGCTGCAGCAATCACAGTCTCACCAAGAAGAAGCTTGTCAGAATCACCATACTCTATAAACTGCAGAGCTTCATCTGCATCTATCTTCAATAAAGCTATATTGTTTATTTTGTCTCTGCCTACTACTCTAGCAAAATATAGATTGTTGTAGTCAAAATTCACGCAAACTTCAATATAACTGTATTCTTTCAGCTCACTGCTCTTTTCATAACAAAGATGATCTATTACAGTGTCAGCGGTTACCATATAACCATCTTCAGAGATAATTAGTGCTGTAGCTTCTGACATGTAAGTCCCTTCCATATCAGTGTATCTGCAACGAAGATAAGCAAGTGATGGCAATATATTCTCTACAGCATCACTTATTGACGAGTTCACTTCAAATGGTATGACCTCAATTTTTGTAATATTTTTATAGGTAGTAGTAACTGATTCAGTATTGTTTTCATTTTCTGAATACGAGTTATTATTAGATCCCTGCGTATGAGAAGGTATAGGAGTAATTGTTGAAGATGGACCAGGGGTTTGAGTTAGTATATTAACAAAAGGAAGCTCTATGTCTATTTGTTTTATCTTATTTACATAATAAATTGTTAAAACACACGCGCTTATGGACAAAGTCAGGCAAAGAATACTTATAAATAGAGGAACAAGAATTCTTGATAAAAAACTCTTTTTCTGACTTTTAATCGTTTCCATATAATAGCCATTACTTTTTTTCATCTCATTGTCTGATGATTCTCTAACAGTATCTGATTCAATTATTTTTTTTGATTTTTTCATTTTGCCCTCATAGAAATACTAACACATAAATTCAGTTTATTTGTTAACTTTTTGTGAACTTTCAATTTCTTGAGCATTCTCTAAAGAAAAAACAAATTCTGTACCTATCCCTTTTTGGCTTTTCACATCGATAATTTCATTATGTCGTTTAATAACACTGAAAACTATTGATAATCCTAATCCGGTACCTGTTCTGTCTCTACCTCTTGATTTATCACTCTTATAGAATCTTGTCCATATGTTTTGCAGATCATCCTGATCAATTCCTATGCCATTGTCTCTTACTGAAACAAATATCTTATTTTTCTTTGGTTCCACAGATATGCTAATATTACCACCTTCATTTGTAAATTTTATCGCATTATGGATAAGATTAATTAGGACTCTTTCAATATCATCAGAATTAGCGTAAACATAAGTTGCCTCATCAAAAAAACTTACATTAATAAATAACTTCTTTCTGGTTATTTCATTTTCGAACCTGATAATTGATTTTCTTATCATATCATTAATATCAAATCTATTTTTAACTAATGGTGCATCATCAGCATCCATTTTAGAGAGAATAAGCAAGTCTCTAATCATATTAGTAAGCCTTTTTATTTCATCAGATACTCTTAGTAAGTACGATTCTTGTTTTTGTTCCGGTATTGTTCCATCTAGTATACCTTCAATAAAACCGCCAATTGCTGTCATCGGAGTTCTAAGCTCATGAGCAACATTACTTGCAAATTCTGCACGCTGATTCTCTGTTTTTTCTAGCTTTTCCATCATGTTATTAAAAGTTTTCGATAACTCACCAATTTCAGTCTTATCTTCAGAATATTTAATTCTTACTTTTAAATTTCCTTGGGAAACTGATCTTGCAAGTGCAAGAAATTCATTAAGTGGTTTTGAAACTGATTTTGCAAAAACCGCTATAATAATAACTGATAGCGCTGAAAAAAGAATAATTGGCACTATCAAGATAAATGTATTCGATAAAAATAACTCTCTTTCTGCATTCTTATATGAACTGATGCATACTGCTATTTTAAGAATTTGATCTGAATCTGTTTTAGAAATATTGTACTCATCTATAAAAACACAAGATCTCCCGATTTGATTTTCATCATCAAAAATATTTCTAAAGACCCTGCTATTTGTAATATATGATTTGCTTTGATCAAAAAAAGAACTATAGCCTGTTTCTAATGGTAGATAATCTATTGAACTGACTAATCTTTTCTCAAGCATAAGTTTTAGTTTTTCAAGTCTTGGAGCATGTGATATCAATCTCCCGTCCTCATCGAATATCCATATCATCTGTCCACTCATTACAGATAGCTTATCAATTGAATCAAATATATAAGACTGAGCATTGAATGCGCTTGATGAAAGATTGGAATATAAAAGAACACTTCTCTGGTCCAGTTCATTTTTTATTATAGGATAAATGTTTTGTGCATTCTGGCTTTGATTGCTTAATATGCTATACCATGCCTGAAATAGAATAATAATGGAGAAAAGCAGTACTATAATAGTAATGTAAAACACGAATTTTCTTAATGTTGTTGAAAAGACATTCTGTTTCATAATACTTCAAACTTATATCCAACACCCCATACTGTCTTCAATTGCCAGTTAACATCAGGAAGATTAATTTTTTCTCTAAGTCTTTTTATATGGACATCCACAGTTCTTGAGTCTCCAAAAAAATCAAATCCCCATATTCTTTCAAGCAGCATATCCCTTGTAAACACAGAATTCGGATTCGATGCCATTATATGAAGAAGCTCAAACTCTTTTGGAGGAAGCTCTACCTGTTTTTCTTTCAAAAAA
>JBAZFL010000045.1:0-3553 GCA_041653455.1 Clostridia bacterium | reverse complement strand
CAGCATAATTGTTTTTACTAATTACTAAATCAGTAAACTTGATATCCGAATATGCGCTTTGATTACCCTTTGTTCTTCTTATTATTGCTTTAACCCTTGCAATAAGCTCTTTTGCTTCAAATGGTTTTACAACATAATCATCGGCACCAAGCTCTAGACATAATACTTTATCAAATGTTTCGGCTTTAGCGCTAAGCATTAGTATTGGTACATCATCTTTCCTTTTTATATGTTTGCATACTTCTTTCCCGTCTATTCCTGGAAGCATAATGTCAAGTATTACTAGATCGGGATTCTCTTCTTTATATATATCCAATGCATCTAAACCATCATTTGCACATACGACTGTGTATCCTTCTTTTTCAAGATATAGAGTTAGAAGCTCGCATATATTCTCATCATCATCAACAACAAGTATCTTATTCATTTAAATTACTCCTAATAAAAGTATTTTATTCTATTGACACTTCCCTTTTTAATTCTGCCGATTCATATATTGCATCAATAATTTTCATAAGCATGACACCATCTTCTGCTGTAGCACGACATGGTGTTTTATTGACAACACAATCTACGAAATGATCAATTTCGCTTTCAAAGAGTCCTGAAAAACTTAATGCAGAATCACCATGAGGTTTCACGTCAACAAATCTTCCATTCATATCCATATAGAATTCAATGTTTGGATCTATCTTTGCACCGCCTTTTGTTCCAAACAATTCAATAACATTAGTATCCTGTTTTATGTTTAAATTAAATGAAGCCTCCACAAACATCGTTAATCCGTTATCAAATCTAACCAAAGCAGTTGCCATATCCTCAACACTGAATTTGAATTTTGAATGATCCTCAATAACATATCCTTTAGCTCCTATTGCTCTGTCGAGTCCTAAGTTACTGTATGTTGCTCCGTATACAGATATAGGTTTCGGATTATTTGACAGATATCTTACAAGATCCATTACATGAACTCCTAAATCAATCAGTGGTCCGCCTCCAGAATATTTGGAATCTTTAAACCATCCTCCTGGACAGCCATTTCGCCTTAAATATGTAGCTTTTGCGTAGTATATATTCCCTAAAGAACCATTATCTATAAATGACTTAAGTATTTTAGCATCATTACCGAATCTCCTTACAAAACCTATCATGAGAAGTCTGTCATTCTTTATTGCGGCTTGTTCCATCTCAACAGCTTGAAACCTGTTTATTGCCATTGGTTTTTCACATATTACATTCGCATGACTATTAAGAGCTGCAATGACAGCATCCTTATGGGCACTGTTCCATGTACATACACTTACAGCATCTAATTCATGTTCAAAAAGCATTTTGTTGTAATCTGTGTAGTAGGCCTTCACATCATATTTTTCTGCGTAATTTTTTACTTTTTCTTCATCTATATCACAGACTGCAACCACTTCGCATTTGTCTGATAACTTTTTATATCCAGCCATATGGTATGTGCTGATATTTCCTGTTCCGATAATACCAACTCTAATCTTATTATTCATTAATCACCTCATAAATTTGACATATTTGAAGTTTAACACAGCAAATATGTTATGTCAAAGCCATGATTTTACATGATTTCATTTATTATTTATTAATAAAGAGTATTTTGAATGATGCATGACATTATGATATAATCAGCAAAGAATATTGTAACGAGGTTTATATGAAATTAGGAATAGTCGGATTGCCTAATGTTGGCAAAAGCACAATCTTTAATGTAATGACACATAACAAAGCTCAGACGAACAATTATATGTTCTCTACACTAGAACCGAATGTAGGTATGGTTGATGTACCTGATGAAAGGATAGATTTTCTGTCAAGACTTTATGATACAGATAAAACAACTTATGCTACTATAGAATTTGTCGATATACCAGGCCTTGTCAGAGGATCTAATAAAGGTGAAGGTATCGGTAATAAGTTTTTATCAAGCATACAGCAGGTTGATGCGCTTTGTCATGTTGTAAGATGCTTTGATGATGATGATCTTTTGCATGTTGACGGAAGTGTTAACCCTTCAAGAGATGTTGAAACTATAAATCTGGAACTTATATTTTCAGATATAGATATGATTGAAAGAAGAATCGACAGAACAGTTAAAGCTGCAAAATCGGGAGACAAATCATATATTCCCGTACTTAAATTTTATAACGATCTTAAAGATCATCTACTTGAAGGCAAAATGGCAAGATCATTTAAATTAGAAACCACAGACCAGGAATCTCTTATGAATGATCTTTTTCTTATAACTGTCAAACCTGTCTTGTATGTAGCCAATGTTGATGAACAAGGAATTCTAGATGATAACGATTATACTAAAGCTTTATTGGAACTGGCTGCTTCTGAGGGTAATGAAGTTATAAAAGTCTGCGCAAAATTCGAGGAGGATCTTTCCTTTCTTGAAAAGAACGAACGTGAAGCTTTTCTTACAGACTTGGGAATACAGGAAACAGGCTTGGAAAGATTAATTAAAAAAAGTTATAAACTGCTTGATTTGATGAGTTTTCTTACAGCTGGTAAAAAGGAAGTAAGAGCATGGACAATAAAAAACAATACGACAGCACCAAAAGCTGCAGGTAAAATACATTCAGATTTTGAAAGAGGTTTTATAAGAGCTGAGGTATTTTCATATGATGATATAAAAAGACTAGGTTCTTACAATGCAGTTAAGGAAAAAGGTCTTGTAAGAAGTGAGGGAAAAACATACATTTTTAAAGAAGGCGATATTGTTCTCTTCAGATTTAATGTATAAAAGGATATTTTTAAATGAATATTGTTGGCATCATATCTGAATATAATCCGTTTCATAATGGCCATCTGCATCATATAAATGAAATTAAAGCATTATTCAAGAATAATGTCATAATTATCTGTTTATTGAGTTCTAACTTTGTTCAAAGAGGTGAACCTGCGCTAGTTGACAAGTATGCTCGTGCTGATATGGCAATTTCTAATGGAGCAGATATGGTATTGGAATATCCTACTTTATTCTGTTGTGCAAGCGCTGAAGCATATGCAGATAATGCAATTTATATATTTAATAATATAGGTATTATTGATTGCATTAGTTATGGTTCAAAATCATTCGAGAATAACGATGTGAAAAAAATATCTGAAATACTTGCAAATGAGACAGAACACTTTAAAGAAATATTAAAACACGAATTAGCTAAAGGAATATCGTTTCCTAAAGCAAGAGAAAACGCCTTATCACATTTTTTTATGACTTTGAATGATGAATCAGAATCAATAGCAAAAACCCTAAAATCATCCAATGACATATTAGCCATCGAATATGAAAAAGCATTAATCAGACAGAAATCGAAAATATTAACTATACCAATTGAAAGAATAGGTAGCGATTATAATGATCCTAATTTGTCTGAGAGATATTCCAGCGCTACTGCGATCAGAAAATCAATCCTGTCACATACTGACAATATTTCTTGTATTTCAGACAATGTTCCATCTTCAACACATGATATTTTAAAGAATTACAGTGAGAATATGAAGTTCGGATATTTGGATGCTTTTG
>JBAZFL010000044.1:0-10815 GCA_041653455.1 Clostridia bacterium | reverse complement strand
GACATACTTGAACAGTTAAGAGCATAATGGGGGGGGATTTATGGAAAGATATGCATGGAGAGCCAAAGTAAAAGAAGGAATGCTGGATGAGTATATCAAAAGACATGATGCAATCTGGCCGGAATTATCAGAACTGTTAAAAAAAGCAGGAATCAGGAACTATACTATCTGGTATAACAATAGTGATTTATTCGGATACTATGAATGTGAATTCGGGGTTGAATATGCAGCAAAGATACAAGCACAAAGCCCAATAGTGGATAAGTGGAATGAATATATGAAGGATGTCATGATTATGGAAATGGATCCTGTCACAAAAGCTCAGCCGCTTATGCAGCAGGTATTCTTTTTGGAATGAGAGAAAATAATCTTCTATAGCTGTATTCACAATTTCACATCTTCGTCCAGAGTACGGTTAAGCCATCCGCTTTTTACGAAAGGATCTTTGCACCTTGCAAGCTCCTTTTTCATTAACTTTCTTAAGGTAGAGACTATATCTTTGTATGTAGGATCATTTATTCTGTTTTTAAGTTCATAAGGATCACATGAAAGGTCATAAAACTCATCAATATCAGTTAAGTTCCATATATATTTATAGTTCACTGTCCGGATGCTTCTTTGAGTATAGCTTCCGAACTGCTGCCCGTTAGAACATGATACGGTATAATCTGGAAATTGTTCTTTATCTGCTTCATTACCTTTAAGTATATCTGATACAGATCTTCCATGAGAATCAGGATTTGGGCTGAGCCCGCATATGTCGCACACTGTCTGAGGTATATCAAGCGCATTATAAATGAAAGTGCTGATTCTGCGATTCGTAATATTTTCAGTAAGTCTGGGATACCTTAAAATCATAGGAATCTTCAAGACGTCATCATACATCACATAATGTTTGTCTATCATACCATGAGATCCGCACATATCGCCATGGTCAGAAGTATATATAACCAAAGTATCATCATACATACCTGATTCTTTCAATTTGTCCAGAATTAATCCAAATGAATTATCGATCTGTGTAATCATGGCATAATAGCACCTTACAGTTTCTGTCCAGTCTTTCCATGACATGTTATCCAGTTTCCAGTTCAGAATCTGCTGTTTTTGTATATAGGGCTTGTTTGAAAAATCATCATTAAATCCTCCAAAAGGGGGTATTTTTGAAGGATCATACATATCATAAAATTCCTTACTCGGCCTGCATGGCAGGTGAGGGTCTACTCCGTCTATCCACATGAACCATGGTTCATTAATACTTTTCAATCTTTCTAACTCATTACATGCCTTGTCGGAATAATATTTTGTCCGGCTGTCTTCATATGGTACCGGACTCATTTCACCAAACCAGCTGTTTATGTATTTCACATCAGGATAATTATTGCTAATATATCTGTTATATTCATTATCTGGATGAACTGTATCGAAGCCGTAATCAAATGGGGATATTCTTGATACATCCCATTTTCCTATGAAGATATTTGTATAACCACCATCTTTTAGAGTTTTAACTAAATTCCAGTCAGATGGTTTTACTGTATTAGTATCAATAAATCCGAAATTCCATAAAGCTCCTATTGATTCTGCACGCATGCAGCTCATAAAAGACTGTCTTGCAGGAGCACACACCGGAGTAGGACAGTAAGCATTGTCAAAAACTATTCCCTTCTCAGCCAACCTGTCAATATTAGGAGTATAGACTGCCCGTTTATCCGAGCAGCCTACACAATCATAACGATGCTGATCTGCTAAAAAAAGCAGAATATTAGGTTTTTTCATTAAACTACGAAGCCAGGTGTTCCATGCAATGGAGGTAATGTACGTGGGCGCACAAGTGCTCCGCCTTCCTCAAAGGACTGTATTGCTGCAACAGTGTATTCTAATGTTGCAAGCGCATCTCTTCCTGAACCGCGTATATGCTCAGGAGGGATCTTGTTTGTCATATCCTCTAAGAATGCATGAAGCCTGTTATTGAATGTCGTACCGAAATCCTTTGTGCCAAATTCAAATACCTCAGGTTGCATGGTGCCCATAGAAGCAGGTTGTGATCCATCCCAGTAGTACAGTTTTTCTACGCAATTCTCTATACAGAAAGTTCCTTTAGTACCAGCCATTTCAAAGCTCCACCAGCCTCCAAGTCCGAATATGGCATCTCCTCTTTGTGAAAGCAGATACCCAATTGATCCGTTTTGATATTTTACATTAATACCGTTTATGGACCACATCAGGTCATTGCCGCTGTGACGTACTCCGGGTTTGTCGAAAAACGCTTGTACATGAGTTATGTCTCCTCCGAAACTTCTCATGAGTGAGAATGGGTGTGATAAGAAAGCATAGGCATGTGAATATGGACCTTCAAATCTCTTCATAGGACCTCCCATTGCAGGTGCTTTGTATGACATTTCACTTCCATTAAATCCGACTTTATGCAGAATATATACCGGTTCCCCTATTTTGCCCTGTGAAATCAATTCTCTTGCCTTGTCTGCAGGGCCTGTGAAGCCATGATTAAGATTGCATCCTAGATAAAGTTTTTTCTTCTGAGCAGTAATAACCATTTCGCGGGCTTCATCGTGATTATTGGATATTGGTTTTTCTACAAAAACATTGAATCCCTCATCTAAAGCTTGCATTACTGGTTCATAATGCCAGGAACCATTATCAAATCCTGATGTTGTGACATCAATAAAATCCAGTTCAGGATGTGCTTTCATCATCTCTTTAAGGGTATAGAAAGCTTCTACATTATAGTCTTTTGCAGCTTTATCTGCTTTTTCCTTGATAACATCACATACTGCGACCAGTTGTGCCAGTGGATCTGATAAATAGCATTTAGCATGCGTATTTCCTATTCCGCCCATTCCTACTATTCCAATTTTAATTGCCATTTTTTCTCCTATTCTGTAACGTCTGCTACTATAACCGGCTTGTTTGTTTTTAAAGACTGTATGGCCGCATGTATTATTCTGCTGGCCTCCAGCCCGTCTTTTCCTGATCCGTCGATATCTTCAGGTTTTACATTTTGAGTAACTTCTCTGACAAATGTATGTATCCTGTCCTCAAATGTATCATAAAAATCTTTGAATCCTCCGAATACAGGATTTGTGTATACTCTTTTCTCATAGTTTCCTGCAGGGAAGAGTGTTGCCTCTCTCCACATATCCTCAAATATGAGTCTTCCTTTAGTGCCAGCCACTTCACATCTTTCCATAGGATGGCCTCTTTCGATGTCATATGAACTTGTCAGATGTCCTACTGCGCCATTTGTAAATTTCATATTAATTGAAGCTGTCGACCATATCTCTCTTCCTGGAGCTTTCATAGCGTAACAGTGCACTTGTTCAACATCACCGCCGAAATACCTTAATATATCACATGAATGCGGATTAAGAGCCTTGAGATGATAAAATTCCGTATCAAAGTGTGGCTGGAACCTGCCTATCCATAATGCCATGTTCAAAAAGAGCAGATTTCCTATAAGATCATCATTCTGCCACTTTTTTGCTGTTCTTGCAGCAGGGGTAAACCTATGGTTTAAGTCCACTGCAAAACACCTGTCAAGTTTCTTTGCCAGGTCTACCATTTCCTGTCCGTGCTTCAAGTTATTGGATATAGGTTTTTCTGTAAGGACATGACATCCTGCATTAAGTGCTTGCATAGTAGGAAGGTAATGGTCTGAACTGTATTCGAACCCTCCAGTAGCAATACTTACTATGTCTGGTTTTTCGGTTTTCAGCATCTGCTCGGCATCATAATATGCAGGAACATTATATTTTGTCTTTGCAGAATCAGCACGTTCTTTACGTATATCACATACTGCGACAAGTTCTGCCTGTTTGCAATTTTTATAAGCTGTCGCATGATTATTGCCAATAGGCCCCATGCCTATCACGGCTGTTCTTAACATTACAGGCCTCCTTATTTCTGTTGTAATTTGGCTGCAGCTCCTGGAGAGCCTATATGCATTGAGTTGTATGCTTCATCAGAGGTCAAGAATCCGCGGCCGATATTTAATCCATGCCAGTTAAGGTTCGTATACATTGGATTAGTCCTGTTAACCTGTTTTTCGCGTTCCTGTATGAAATCATTCATCTTCTTGTCAAGCATCATTACAATGTCTTTTCTTAAGGTAGCTATGTTAGTATATTCCAAAGGATCATTTTCAAGATCGTATAATTCTATCTCGGGAAAATAGTGAAAATCAGGTTCCAATGCTTTAATATATTTCCATTTCGGTGTCCTCCATCCGTGCTTTCTCATCCAGGTACATTCAGTGATGTAGAACTCGTCCTGTTTTAGTAAAGGAGTACCCAATGCAAGCGGTAGAAGGCTGCGACCATCGAAATCAATGTTCACATCGATACCAAGTATATCCAGTACTGTAGGAGTAACATCCTGAAGCCTGCATGAATCACTGACTCTTACTCCTGATGGTACTTTTCCAGGAAATCTGAAAGCAAGCGGGACTATAAGGTTTGGATCATACAGGCTATGGTGATCGAAATAACAGTCATGATCATAAAGAGTTTCTCCATGGTCGGACACGAAAACTACAAGCGTATCATTTTCCAACCCGAGATCTTCAAGCTTTTGAAGTATTACTTTAATACATGCATCCATGTATGCTATCGCACCATCATATTGAGCGATTATATAGTCCTTGTCAGTACATCCTTCAGGGAACCATGATGCAAAGTAATCACAGAAAGGTTTGAATGATAAAACTGGGTCCAGTGTATGATTATCAGGGTCAAATGCATTTTTCTGATAGTAAATTTTATCAAAAGGAGTAGGTGGCAGATATGGTGAATGAGGATCCATATGTCTTAAAAACAGAAAGAAAGGTTTATCTTCAGCTGCAAGCCTTTCCAATTCAGGAAGAGCAACATTATTAAGATTCTCAGCTTTGTGAGCTCTTCCATCACCGGCTTCGGCTTTCCACCCTTCAAAATCTATGTATTTGTCAAAACCTCTTCCTGATACATTTTTGAAACCTATATTTGTAGTATTATATCCGTTTTCTGATAAAATTTCTGCTAAGGTCTTTACATCTGGAGCAATTTCACCCTTATGTCTAAGAGCAACAATATCAGTGCCAAAACAGTCAAATCCAGTCATCATATTAGCATAACCTGGAGTTGTAGGAATGTGCGGAGAGTAGCAGCTTTCGAAAACGGAAGCATTTTTAAGATACTCATCAATATTTGGTGTAGTAAGTCTTTTATAGCCATATAAACTCATATGGTCTCTTCTTAAACTGTCAATTCCGAAAAAAAGTAGGTTTGGTTTATTTGCCATGTTTATTTCTCCTTATAAGTTAATAACACAAATAAATTTCATTATTGTCTTGCATTCAATATTTTAAGGCATGCATTAATATATCCATAACTCTCAGATGCAATTCGAGTCGCTTCCACCATATCCTGCTCTGGTCCGATAACTTCAAGATTCACTGGTCCGTTATAACCGGCTTTTACCATTTGTGAAATGTATCCGAAAAGATTAATATCCCCTTTTCCGCAAGCTTGTAATGCAGGAAGTCCCGGGCTTGGGCCTCTGCCTTTGCAATCACGGATATGTATATGCTTCATCCTTGGCAGTACAGCTGCAATTGCCTCTTCAGGAAGTTCTGAAGCCCTGTAAATATGGGAAGGGTCCATGTCTACTCCGAAATTTGGGCTCTCAATCATAGCCATTGCTCTTATAGTAGTTTCAGTGTTAAATATTGAAGCTCCTACATGCGCTTTGCAACATATTGTGACCCCATATTTTTCTGCCATTTTTGAAAGCTCCGAAAGGCTTCTTACCGTTTCAAGAAAGTCTTCTTCAACATTTGATTTTCCACCTGGCCCTACATTTAAAACAGGAATATTGAAATATTCTGCAGCTTCAAGTGCCTTTTTCATTCTTTTTTTGTCTCTGGATGCTACTTCTGAAGATAATATCGTAAGACCTGTAGCTTCAAGAATTGATTTTATTTCTTTTTTCTGTGTTCTCCAGTTGTCTGGCTGGAGATGTTCGCACATGCCAGGTATAGCGGATATCTCAACTCCGTCATAACCGCATTTAGCAATTGCCTCAGCGGCTTCTCTGAATGTGTAATGTTTGAAAAGTACTGAATTCACACCTAGTTTGATCATTTGATTCTTCCTTTCGATTGAAAGATTCTTAATAATATGAATTATATATTAGCGGTACTAAAAATCAACATCAAAAAGGTTTATTCAGTGAATTTGCACAAAACCGGTAATTTATATTAGTTACCTTTTTCAAATGGAATCAAGTATAATTAATACATATTATGCGAGGAAATGATTATGATAAAAAAACCTGAATTATTTATGCTTGGAGTAGACGGAGGAGTAACTTCTTATATCAAGGATCAGATTGCAAAAGGCAGATTGCCAAATTTAAAAAAAGCTATCAGTGAGGGGTGTATGCTTACAGACTGCCGACCGGCATATCCTTCGATATCAGCTACCTGCTGGGCAACTATACAGACAGGAGCAAGCCCTCATATGCATGGAATAACTGATGAGAACATACTGCTTGAAGGTGCATATCCAGATAAATTTGTCAGCGCATACCACGGTGATTATCTTATGGCAGAAAGATTCTGGGAATCTGCAGCAAGAATCGGTAAAAAGTCTTTGATTGCAGATTTTTGCGTATCAGGACCATCAAGGTCAGACCTTGTTCATCAGATTGGAGGCATAGGAAGTGTTGCTGATCAGAGAGCTCTTAAAACAGAGCAGACAATGCGTATGCAAAAAGAAATTTCTGAACAGCTATATGTTTTTGATGCAGATATATTATCAGTTTTTCCAATGATGCCTGCTGATTCTTTAGCTCCTTCTGGAAAATGGCAGCCACAGATAAAATTAGCGCAGAGCAGATATGAAAAATGTAAAGAAGGTTACTGGAAACTATATGTTGAGACAAAGAATGATCTTGAGAATCCATTTAATATCGAGCCTTTTTACTGGATAATGAGCATATATGATAAAGGCATCAGGATTGCTTTGAATGAACAAGACATGGATGATTCAAGGTATTATGAAATTCCTATGGGAAGCTGGTCTTCTGTCATTAACAGATCATTAAAGGATGATAATGGCACGGAAACATACAGATTCAGGATAAAAGCCATGAATGTGAATAATGAAGGCGGTTTTTTTGTATTTATTACTTCAGCTGTAAACATGCTTAATGCCATAACTCCATATGAATTCGCTAAAAGAGTCAGTATGATTGACGAAATATGCTCGTCAAACAGTTATGGCCACTTTTTCATAAAAGAAGGCAATATTGATACTGCTTTTGAACTTATACAGTATAAAAATGAATGGTTTAAAAAGATAATTACTGACACGATGGAAAATGATCCTGTGGAAATCATGGCATTCGTGCAAGGATATACAGACACAGTTAATCATGTGTACAGGGGTGTTCTTGAAGGTGTGCAGCATTCAACGGATGGAGAAGCAGAAACAGCCCGATATGCATATGAAAAAGCATATGATATGTTAGATGAGTTTATAGGATGGTTATACGAGAATGTAATAGGTGATGACACTGTTTTTATGATTATTGGGGATCATGGAGCGGTAGGATTCAACAGGACTGTACTTGTTCATGACTTTTTCGAAAAGGAAGGATTCTTGAAATATCTTCCGCAACCTGATGGAAAACACGTATACTGGCGTGACAGGCGTGTGGACTGGAAAAACACAAAAGCTTTTCCAGTCGGGTGCGGGAACATATATGTGAACTTAAAAGGCAGAGAACCGGAAGGTATTGTAGATCCTGTTGATTATGATAAAACAGTTAATGAGATAATTGATATTCTGCATAGATACCATTGGAATGAGAAACATGAATGCTACCTTGCTTTTGCCGTGGAAAAGGCACAGGCTGGATTCATCGGTTTAGGTACTCAAAGAGTTGGAGATGTATTGTATGGATTATCCGGCAATACCACAGGAGGATATATCGGAGGTGTGCATGCATGCCAGATACCTACTGCAAAGACCATGACAGGTGACATACGATGCCTATTTATATTATCAGGCAGGAATATCAAGAAAGGAAAGGAAATTGACAGGCCAGCTAATCTTGAAGATGCTGCGCCTACACTGTGTTATCTTTTAAAATATCCTCAGCCTGCACATGCAACAGGCGGAGTATTATTTAACCTTTTTGAATCAGATTCATATCAGAATTCATAACCGCATTCAATCATATCATTTTTAAAGAAATCATACATATGGACTTCATTATCAGTCTTGTATCTTCCTACTGAGTCAGTACGCATAGTAATCTTCACAAGAGGTATATTCAAAAACTTTTCAAGCTTATCAAGCGTCCTGTCCTGTTCGAAAACCATATCCTCAAATTTTATGCTAATCTGTTTTTCTGCAGTTGGAGTATTTCTTACAAGCTCTCTTTGATAATACCAGCTTATAGCCCTATTTTTGCGTATGTCATCAGTTTTATCATAGTCAATACCGAAATCATTAAGGTCATCTGTCATATGGCTATTCAATATGCAGTCTCTTGGATCACGTACCCAATGAATGTAATACGCATTTGGAAACATTTTCTGTATCCAAGGATAAACTAATGTGGTTTCTGGGATTTTCCAGCCTTTTTTCTCAGCATCTGAAGTTAGGACTGAAGACAGATAACTCTCAATTAACTTGACAAAATCAGGATCAGGGTCCATCGATAAGACTTTGGAGAAATCCCATTTCATGTTACCAAGGTAATTTACATATTTTCCAAATACCCTGCATGCCTCATACATATCTTGCGGAGGAATCAGATCCCAAGATTTATTCAGAGGCTCTCCCATATAAACATTACTTTCACTCAATGTCTGTGATATCGCTCTAGTGCCAGAATGGCCTCTTCCTATAACTGTTACAAGCATAAAATCCTCCTTGTTTCAAACAGTACTTTACAACAAAGATACTATATATGCAACATGGAAAAATAATAATTTCTTTTGTTTGACAAACCAATATAGCACATATACAATCACATTTGGCATATGTGGAGGATGAACTGATGAGCAATATTGTTTGGCATCAGAAGCTGGATATGGAATACAGGCAAAATAAGACAAAAAACAAAGGTTTTGTCATTTGGTTTACAGGCCTTTCAGCAAGCGGCAAGTCTACAATAGCATCTTTAGTGGAAAGAAGGCTTATAGATACAGGCAGGATGGCATATCTTCTAGATGGGGATAATGTTCGTCATGGCTTATGTTCGGATTTGGGATTTTCCGAAGCTGACCGGCTGGAAAATATAAGAAGATTATCTGAAGTTGCCGCTCTTTTCGAAGACAGCGGGGTTATTGCTCTAGTAAGCGCTATTACGCCTTTGGATGAAATGAGAAAGCTTGCAAAGGAAAAGATAAAAAAGTTCATACTGGTTTATGTGAGAGCTAGGATTGATGTCTGCATATCACGCGATCCTAAAGGTTTGTACAAAAAAGCATTAAGCGGTGAGATAAAAGGATATACAGGGATTGATTCACCATATGAAGAACCATCTGAATATGATGTCCTTTTAGATACCGAAAAAGAAAAAATAGATAACTCAGTTGATAGGCTGATGGAATATTTACAAGGAGTATTATAATGGATCATCTTGACAGGCTTGAAGCAAAAAGCATTCATATTATAAGAGAAGCATACAGCTGTTTCAAGAATCTGTGTATGCTGTGGTCTATAGGAAAGGACAGCACAGTGCTTTTATGCCTGGCCCGAAAAGCATTTTACGGCCATGTGCCTTTTCCACTTGTCCACATAGACACTCACTACAAAATACCTTCTATGATAGAATACCGTGACAGATTGGCGTTGGAATGGAACCTTGACATGATTTATGGGGAAAATGCTGCCGCTTTACAGGATAAAAGGACTTTCCCTGATGGTAACTGCACCAGAATAGAATGCTGCAGAAATTTAAAAACTGAAGCATTAAGAAACACTCTGTCAGGCGAGTGGCCAAGATACAGGCTGGATCATAAGCTGAAAAAATATGTACAGGATTCTAACACGGAGCCATATACAGGAGTCATTGTCGGAGTAAGAGCTGATGAAGAGGGAAGCCGTTCCAAAGAAAGATATTTTTCTCCCCGTGATACTCATAATGATTGGGATATATCAGACCAGCCTCCTGAATTCTGGGGGCAATACAAGACAGATTTTGCTCCAGGTACACATCTAAGGATACATCCTCTTCTTGACTGGACAGAATTGGATATATGGGAGTATATAAAACGTGAGAAAGTGCCTGTAGTTCCTTTATATTTCGACCAGGGCAATAGCATCAGGTATCGTTCTTTAGGATGTTATCCATGCACTAAGCCTGTTGAGTCTTCAGCAAAAAATATTGATGACATTATTGAAGAACTTAAAACAGGCAAATTCGCAAACATAGCTGAAAGGTCTGGAAGAGACCAGGACAAAGAAGATGGCGGAGGGTTGGAAGAGCTCAGAAAGAATGGGTATATGTAAATGGTTATGATGAATGACGAACATATGAACATAGTCATAGTCGGGCATGTGGACCACGGGAAAAGCACAATAATCGGGAGGCTTTTAGCAGATACCGGTTCTTTGCCTGAAGGAAAGCTTGAACAGATTAAACAGTTATGCAGAAAAAATGCGAAACCATTTGAATATGCCTTTCTGCTTGATGCGTTAAAGGATGAAAGATCACAGGGTATAACTATTGATACAGCAAGAAGTTTCTTTAAAACAGAAAAAAGAAAGTACATTATCATAGACGCCCCAGGGCATATAG
>JBAZFL010000043.1:0-10838 GCA_041653455.1 Clostridia bacterium | reverse complement strand
TCCTTTAAGCACTGCATCAGCCATATCTTCCTTCTTGAAACGAACATTATTAAAGCATTTCTGTATATCTGATATAAACGCTTCATCCAGAGCATCAGAATATATCATGCTTTTCTCTATTATCCCGTTTTTTAAAGAAAGATGAATCTCAATGCCTCCCCATGTAAATCTGTTAGTCCATTCTATATCAAACCTTGGCGCTTCAGCATATCTGAATTCCCAGGATGAATATATCCCATATATCCTGTCTAATTCTGATTTATCAATGAATGAGTCAAGCGCATTCTCATTATTAAACTGATTCAGCACCTTAGACTCTCCAAATTCCTTAATAAAAGCTTCCACTATACTCACGCGTAAATCATCTATACTAATTGTATTATTGTATTCCTTCAGGTTAACGATCCTGCTTTGTACGCTTTTAATGCCTTTCGCTTCCATTTTTTCCTTGCTCACCTGCAGATATCTACCAAGTTTTTCACGATTTACATCGACAAGTATTGTACCATGATGTAAAGCACGGTTTTTTCTGTATGTAAAAGCATTGCCGGAAAATTTGCCTTCATTTGTTACTATGTCATTTCTTCCGTTTACATATGCTTCTATTCCGAATTTTTTGACAGCCTGAGTTATTATCCTTGCCTGCAGATTGAAATCCTGGCTGTTTCTTTCAATTATAAAGGAAAAATTCAGATTTCCCATGTCGTGATAAACCGCTCCTCCGCCTGTGGAACGTCTTGCAAGCTTTCCTCCTTCTGCTTCGAGCAGTTCGGACCTGCATTCCCTCCATGGATTCTGATTCTTACCTATAACAACAGTATTGGAGTTCTGCCAAAGAAAAAGAATATTCCTGTAATCTGTGACCTTGTCTAAAAGATATTCTTCAAACGCAAGGTTATACCATGGATCGAGTGAGGTATTAATTATTATCAGATTCATCATTTATTTTCCTCATTTCCGGTTTTTTAAAAGACAGTTTGTTTTCAGTATTGGATAAAAGTCTTTTTATATTTCCTTTATGCATGAATATTGTCAGAGCAGCCAGAAAACCCATTGAAATAATGAAAAAGGCATTATGGTTAAACAGCCATGCTAATAAAGGAGCACAGAATATGGCTATCATGGAACCTAATGACACATATCTTGTCAGTGCAACTATTATTATAAATATACCAAGTCCTATAAGTGCAATTTTCCAGTCTGTCATAAGCAGTACAGCAAGCGAAAGCAGTATGCCTTTTCCGCCTTTAAAATTGAAAAATACAGGGAATATGTGTCCAATAATAGTAAATATGCCTGCAATCAAAGCCCCTGACAAACCATCCTTTACTAATATATATCCTATACCTGTGGTTATAACTCCTTTTAACATATCCAGCACAAGTACAGCTAATGCTGCCTTTTTTCCAAGAACTCTTAACACATTAGTCAAACCTGCATTTTTACTGCCTTCTTTCCTTATATCTTTCCTGTAAATGCCTGAAACCAATATAGCTGAATTTAGAGAGCCTATAAGGTAACCGAAAACTGCAAGTATTATATGCAAAAAAACCGTCAACTTTCTTTACCTCTTTCGCGGATTATGAATCTTATTGGAGACCCTTCAAAATCAAATGAGTCTCTAAGCGTATTGGTGATATATCTTTCATATGAAAAATGCATAAGATCCTTATCATTTACAAACATGACAAACGTTGGCGGCTGAGTTGATGCCTGCGTCATATAGTATATCCTTAAGAGTTTGCCTTTATCGGATGGAGGCTGAACCATTGCTACAGCATCATTCAACACATCATTTAGAACTCCAGTAGGTATTCTTCTGCTGCTATTCTCATAAACCCTGTCTATAAGCGGGAATAAATTATCTACTCTTTTTCCGGTCAGTGAAGAAATCGCTATTACTGGAGCGTATTGCATAAAAGGAAGTTCTGATCTAACGGAATTTACAAAAGTCGGGTAAGTCTTATTATCTTTTTCTACAAGATCCCATTTGTTTAGTGCTACTATTACAGCTTTTCCCTGTTCATGTGCAAATCCTGCTATTTTGGAGTCCTGTTCTGTAATCCCTTCAGTGGAATCCACCATCAATATACATACATCCGCTCTTTCCACGGCAGACCATGCTCTTATTATGCTGTACTTCTCGATATCAGAAAATATCTTGCTGCTTTTTCGTATTCCTGCCGTATCGATAAATGTATACTTCTTCTCTTCCCTTATCACCAATGTGTCCAGAGCGTCTCGCGTGGTTCCGGCAACCGGGCTTACTATAGCTCTTTCCTCTCCTGCTATCCTATTCAATAAAGAAGATTTTCCTGAATTCGGCTTTCCAATAATGGCTACATTTATACTGTCATGATCTTCTTTTATTTCCTCTTCTAATAGTTCGCCTATGCCCAAACCATGAAGAGCTGATACAGGAAATATCTCAGCCAAACCGAGATTATAAAATTCATATATATCCGCAGGAGGATTTCCAGGGGTGTCAACTTTATTAACTGCTATTACTACAGGTTTTCCGGATTTATGAAGTAATGCTGCTACTTCCCTGTCCCCAGCAGTAAGTCCGGATTTCATGTCAGTCATAAAAATTATTACATCAGCAGTATCTATCGCTACCTCTGCTTGTCTTTGCATATGTTTGTAAATTTCATCAGATGCGCTTGTTTCTATCCCGCCTGTATCTATAAGCATGAACTCCCTGTTGCGCCAGTCACACTTAGTATATATCCTGTCTCGTGTTACGCCTGGGGTATCCTCAACAATGGATATCCTCTTACCTGCAAGATAGTTAAAAAACGCTGATTTTCCTACGTTAGGCCTGCCTACTATGGCTACTATCGGCTGTGTCAATTGATTCTCTGCCTTTCAAATTAGTTGGATAAATAATACCATATGCAGCCAATTAACACAAGAATTGAAGGGCTATATGCATACAGTGACATTTATTTTATAAGCGCTTTTA
Source organism: Clostridia bacterium (assembly GCA_041653455.1). Lineage (GTDB taxonomy): Bacteria > Bacillota > Clostridia > DUPQ01 > DUPQ01 > DUPQ01. The sequence goes on along the minus strand of JBAZFL010000043.1, from coordinate 7,873 downwards.
TAAATTCCATTCCGTTATTATCTACTATTGTAATGACTGTTTTCAGCTTCTTCCCAAGCTGTTTGCATGAATAGTCATCCAGAAACACTTCTTCGTTAGCTTTCAGCATCGTACGGGATATAAGAAGTTCATCACCTACTTCTTTTGCATTCAATCCTTTTTCCAGATCCTGTCCTGTCAAAAGACCGGTTACTGTTACATTTTCGCCAAAAAATCCATTTTTTATTTCATGAACATCAATTTTCATATTTTTTGCGTAACTCATAACTTTGTCTGAAAGCTCTTTTATATATGGATAAGCAAGAACTCCGGTAGCTATGCTTTTATGTTTCTTATTCTTTTCTGTTTTTTTAAGAAGCTTACTGTCTTTCGATATATCTTCAAGATAATTATTCGCATCATACATGAACTCTGTCATTAAACCGACACCGTTCTCTATCTGATAAAATCCATCGTATTCATCAAAAGAAGGTAGTTTTAATCCTGCTTTTATATAAAATTCATCTGCAATATATACAAGATTGTAACCGAGTTCTTTTTTAAACGCATTCTGATGTTTTTTTATCTGTCCGACAATCGTGGAGCATTCCTCAGAGGTATAAGGCTCCAGCGGATATAATCCCTCTCTGTAACGGGTTATTCCTACTGGAACAACAGAAATGCTTTTAATTGAAGGGTGCATGGATGCAAGATCTTTAATAGTCTTGTCCAGCTCCTCTTTATCATTAATCCCTTTGCAAAGTACTATCTGACAGTTAAGATCAATTCCTGCATTTGCAAATACCTTCATTTTTTCCATGACATCCCCTGCATGTATGTTGTTCATCATAGAACATCTCAATTTTGGATCTGTTGTATGTACAGAAACGTTAACAGGAGAAAAATGCATTGAAGCTATTCTGCTTATATCATCATATGACATGTTTGTCAGTGTTACGTAATTACCAGTCAGAAATGAAAGTCTCGCATCATCATCTTTAAAATATAGAGTTTCTCTCATCCCTTTTGGAAGCTGGTCAATAAAGCAGAAAATACATTTATTGTGACAGGATTTCTCGTTATCTATAAGATCATTTTCGAAAATAATACCTAAATCATCATCTATTTCCTTTTCAATCTCAAGCTGCATAAGTTTCCCATTCTTATGGTTTATGATTTCTACTGTGATATTTTCATTGGAAATCTGATACTGATAATCAAAAATATCCCTGATATAGAGCCCATTGACTGACAGCAAAAAATCACCGGATTTTATTCCGGCTTTCTTCGCAAGACTTCTATTCAATACCCGCTTTATAGCAATTGCCTTATTTTCCATTTAGCAAAAAGGCGATTTTTCCATCGCCTTATAACATTACTTTTCCTCTTCTATTTTTATAACTTCTTTTCCATCATAATATCCGCATTCCTGACATACCCTGTGTTGACGTTTAAGAGTATGACATTGTGAACATCTTACAAGATTAGGCGTTTCCAGTTTATAGAAAGTCCTTCTTTTGCGTTGTCTTTGTTTAGATACTTTACGCTTTGGTACAGCCATTTTACACCTCCTGTATTATTAGCATTATTCTTTAAATAAATCCCTCAAAGCAGAAAACCCTTTGTTTTTACCGCTTTCTTTTCTGCATCCGCATTCTTTTTCATTAAGATTGCATCCGCATTCAGGGCACAACCCCTTGCATTCAGGTTCGCATAATAACCTGTCGGGGATGTTTAAATATATGGAATCGATTACCGCCTGGGAGATATCCAGTATACGACCTGAATATGTATAACTATCCACGCTTTCTGAACTGTTCGCATGTTCAAAAGTCTCTTCCATATCTACTGAGAAAGGCTCAACAATCTCTTTAAGGCATCTATAGCATTTCGCATCCAGCTGCCCTGAAATATGTGCTGTAACGTTAAGGATACCCTCATTGCTGTAAATATCTCCTTCAATGTGAATATCGCCTAGTAAGTTTACAAGATCCAGGCCACCGCCAGTTTTGTGGCTGTCCAACTTGTCAACATTCATCTCAAATCGCTTTACAGCGCCATCTCTTTCTACAATATCGGTTATGTCAATCTTCATTTTATACCTTTCAAAAAAACCGACAAGTGCTATTATATGGTGACGGTAATACCTTGTCAAGACAATTTTCTATTACTTGCCGTCCTCAAGCAAACTTTTACACTGCCTTGCTATTTCCAATTCTTCGTTTGCAGGAATAATCAATATCCTCACATTAGATTTGTCCTTGCTTATATCAGCTTCTCCCTTTAGGCTATTGTTTTTCTTTTTATCCAGCTTTATACCGAAAATATCAAGGTTATTGGTAATATGCTCCCTTATATACGCATTATTCTCTCCTACACCAGCTGTGAAAATAAGCGTGTCTATTCCTCCCATTACTCCCACATATTCGCATATATACTTCTTAACTCTGTATGCAAATATACTTAGTGCCAATGAAGCTCTTTTATTTCCTTCGCTTTTAGCTTTAATAAGATCTCGAAAATCACTGCTTATTCCTGATACTCCTAACAATCCGGAATGCTTATTAAGATAATCATTAACTTCCTCAACTGTCATATTCTTCTTGTCCATAATGTATGAGATTATCGAAGGATCAATAGTCCCGCTCCTTGTTCCCATTGCCAAACCGGCAAGCGGAGTGAATCCCATCGATGTATCTATGGACTTACCTCTATCAATTGCGCATATAGATGCTCCGCTACCTAAATGGCAGGAAACTATCTTTATCTTATCCAGAGGTTTGTTCATAAGCTCTGAAGCTCTCTGTGCTACATATTTATGGTTTGTCCCATGAAATCCGTACTTGCGTACTCCGTATTTTTCATACATTTCATATGGTATAGCATACATGTATGCGTAATCAGGTATTGTCTGATGAAATGCTGTATCAAATACCGCAATCATAGGTATATCTTTTAAGACTTCCAGACACACTCTTATTCCTAAAATTCCTGCTGGATTATGCAAAGGAGCAAGATCTACGCACTCTTCAATTGTCTTAATGACGCTTTCATCTATTAGAGCAGGTTTGTTGAATCTTTCTCCACCATGAACTATCCTGTGCCCAACAGCATCAATCTCAGAAACGCTCTTTAAAACTCCATATTCAGGAGATATTAAAGCATCAAGCATTATCTTAAAAGCATATGAATGATCACGCATGACACATTCCTGTGCAAAAGATGAACCATCTGCACATGTATATGTATGAATTCCATTAATAAGCCCTATTCTTTCACACAATCCTTTTGCCAGCATTCTTTCATTTGCACTATCAATCAACTGATATTTCAATGAAGAACTGCCTGTATTAACTACCAGTACTTTCATATTCCCCCTTGCTTTGCCGTGTCAGTTCAGACGCTCTGGGCCTGAACAGCCGTTATAGCAATTACCCCCACTATATCTTCTGCAGAACAGCCTCTTGATAAATCGTTAACGGGTTTAGCTATTCCTTGAAGCAGAGGCCCGTATGCTTCTGCGTTTGCTAATCTTTGTGTTATCTTATATGAAATATTTCCTGAATCCAGATTAGGGAATATCATTACGTTCGCTTTTCCCGCTATCTGGCTACCAGGAGCTTTTTTCTGTCCTATTTCCTTAACTATTGCAGCATCCACCTGAAGTTCACCATCCAACAGTAGCTCAGGTGCTTTTTCCTTTGCCAGTTTTGTTGCTTGTATAACTTTTTCTGTCAGTTCCGATTTAGCGCTTCCATATGTTGAATAGCTAAGCATTGCTACAACCGGTTCCTCTTCAACAAGCAGTTTGAAAGATTTTGCTGTTGATATTGCTATTTCGGAAAGCTGGTCAGCATCCGGATTCTCTACAAGTCCGGAATCACCATATGCGAACACTCCATTGGCTCCGTACTCGCAGTTCGGTACGCACATTATAAAGAATGCACTGACAATTTTAGTTCCCTTTGCAGTTTTTAAAATTTGAAGAGCTGGCCTTAAGGTATCGCTTGTCGCATGAATAGCACCTGCTACCATACCGTCTGCATCAGACATCTTTACCATCATGACTGCAAAATATAAAGGATTCTGCAGTAATTTATATGCTATTTCCAGAGTAACGCCTTTTTCCTTTCTTAACTGGTACAATGCGTTTGCATATTCATCCATCCTGGAAAATTTACTGATTTCTAATATCTTATCTTCGGGGATATACAATCCTTCGGAATTTTTCTTTATCTGCTCTTTATCTCCTATAAGAATTATATCAGCAATGCCTTCTTTGAGTACTGTTGATGCTGCTTTTAAAGTTCTTATATCTTCTGATTCAGGTAGCACTATTGTCTTTATATTACTTTTGGCTCTTTGAATAGTTCTTTCTAAAAATGTCATATATCCACCTCAAATTAAGTATTTAACTAATACATTATAGTACCGTTCAAATATATATTCAAGTAAAAGAGAGTAAAAAAGAAGCCCCTGATGTGATTTCAGGGGCTAAAATTCTATATTGCATTTATTGTGCTATTGAATAGTTAAGGTAAAGATCCTGATATGGCCTGTATAACCCGACTTCATATTCACTCATCTGCTGATACTCATTCATCTTAAGCTCATAATCGCTGCCGGCTATTAATTTGAATACATCATCTTTTACATCTTCGTAATCAGTTCTGCCAATAAGCTTTATTACAATAAATCCTATGTCCGTCTCTAACAGCTCGATATCACCTATGGATGCTTTGAATGCCCATTGTGAAAGATCTGTTATACTGACTTCGTTCTTTGTAAATGTAAACTCGCCTGGTTTTACTGAGTCTTCTGTCTCATCAGTTACTTCTTCAGTGTCTTCAGCATCCTCATCATTAAGTTCATCGCTATATAGTTCAGCCAGTTCGTATATATCCTGGCCGTTCTTAGCCATTTCCAATACCTGTTCTGCTTTTGCTCTTGCAGCTGCTACAACATCCTCAGCAAGAGGCTGTAACTGAGAATCAACAGTACGCTTCAAAACAGTTACTACAGTGACCTTGTCTATATCATCTTTAATCAGATTACCCTCTGAATCAACAGAATCATAATATGAGCGTGCTCTTTCATCTGTAACAGCATTCAGATTCTGTTCTTCAAGATAGCTTATATATTGCTGAGCCCTAAGCGTCTGCCTTATGACTTTTTCTATTGCTTTAAAAGTTGTACCATAATATATGCCGGCAAAATCATCAAGATCGTAACCTGCTTCATCAGCTGCCTTCTGAAGGCTTTGAAGCTGTATAGTATATGTTTCTTCCAGCTCCTGCTCATCTATCTGGAAACCGGTCTCATCTATCAGATCCAGTATTATATACTGCTCCTGTATGGAATTAACTACTCCTTCAAGAAGCATCTGCCCGAAGGAACGCTGATTGTCATATGCTGTCTTCATAAAGGATGAAACGCCTTCTTGTGTGGAAAGGTCGAATCCCAAGCCTGCTATATAGTCCTGATAGTAATTCACGAACACATTGTACTGCATATTCGTCTGGTACATGAATTCTTCTTCGGCAATTTTATGATTGCCAACCTTAATATAGTTATTAGGGATCAAGCTTGCTATGACGAAATAAATAATGCAAAGGCCAACGATAACAGCAAGTGTAAGGAACCCGTATCTGATTATTGTTTCCTCTTTGGATATTTACTTGCTGTTCTTTTTTTTGAAATCTTCTTTAATGCCTTTAGTTACTGCCATTTCATATCTCCTTTTTCTTAGATAAATAAACTGGTTTACCGAATACTAATTCTACAATAACCGGTTGCTTTTTATCAAGTCCTATTTTAATTCCAAAGCTCTTTCAAGTAGTTTTGTTATGAAAAATAACATATCCTGTCCTTTTTTACCTGTATCCACTCGTATTTTCATCATCTGAGTCATTTTGACCATATATTTGTAATGTTCTTTATCCAATATATCCGTAATTTCACGGAAACGAATTGCAGATTCCTGTTCATATGTTATGGCGAAACCTTTTTTTGTCTGTGATATTTCAGATATTCCAAGTTTTGAAGCAAGATTCTTCATATATGCGACATCAATAATATTTATAACATGCAAAGGAGGCTCTGTGTATCTGTCTATAAGCTCATCAATTATATCCTGCCTCTCTGTCACCGATTCCACTGATGCTATTCTCTTATACATTTTCAATCTGGATAAATCATCACTTATATAGGATTTATCAATATATGCGCTTATGTCCAGATCCACATTAGTCTGAACTGTTGCGCCTTTAACTTTTTCACCTCGTAAATTCGCAATTTCCTCTGATAAGATTCTTACATACATATCGTATCCCACACCTTGCATATGTCCTGACTGATTGGCTCCTAAAAGATCGCCTCCTCCTCTAATCTCAAGATCCTTCATAGCTATCTTTATCCCAGAACCGAATTCTGTATATTCCTTTATAGTCTGAAGTCTTTTTGAAGCCTCCTCTGTGAGTTCTTTACCTCTTTTATATGTGACATAAGCATATGCGACCTTATCTGACCGTCCGACGCGACCTTTTATCTGATATAGCTGAGCTAGCCCTAATCTGTCTGCGTCCTCAATTATTAGTGTATTTGCATTAGATATATCTATTCCTGCTTCTATTATAGTTGTACAAAGCAGAACATCGTATTCATGGTTGATAAATTTAATAATAGTGTTCTCAAATTGTTTCTCTTGCATCTGGCCATGAGCCATGCATATACTTACTTCATCTTTTAAAAGCGTCTTAAGATGATAGAACTTATTCTCCATATCAGATACACGGTTATACAGATAAAATATCTGTCCGTTCCTGTCTTTTTCACGCAGAATCGCTTCTTTTATAAACTCCGGATCATACTCCATTACATATGTCTGAATAGGAAATCTCTTTTCAGGAGGATCATATATCGTGCTTACATCCCTAATACCAGACAGAGCCATGTGCATTGTTCTTGGAATTGGGGTTGCAGTCAGGGATAGAACGTCTACCGTGGGTTTAAGCATCTTGATTTTTTCCTTCTGAGCTACTCCGAATCGCTGCTCCTCATCAACTACCAGAAGACCCAAATCCTTATAGAAGATATCTTTTTCAAGTATCCTATGAGTACCCACTACTATATCCACTCTGCCATTTTTTATATCTTCAACAGTCTTCTTCTGCAATTTCTTATCTCTTAGTCTGCACATCAGGTCAATATGTATGGGATAATTACGCATTCTCTCCTTGAAGTTGTTGTAATGCTGTAATGCAATCATTGTTGTTGGAGCAAGAAATGCAACCTGTTTGCCGTCCATTACTGCTTTAAAAACTGCACGTAAAGCAACTTCCGTCTTACCGTAACCAACATCCCCGCATAAGAGACGGTCCATAACTTTTGACGATTCCATATCGTTCTTTATTTCTTCTACGCACTTGATCTGATCATCGGTTTCTTCATATGAAAATTCATTTTCAAATGAAATCTGCCATGGCGTATCTTCATGAAAAGCATGTCCTTTTACCGAATTTCTTTTACTGTATAGCTCTATGAGTTCTTTAGCAATGTCCTGAACTGCTTTTCTGACCTTGCTTTTCTGCTTTTCCCAGTCATGCCCGCCTAATCCTGTTATCCTTGGAGTCCTGTCTGATGTTCCAACATATTTCTGCACAAGATCCATCTTGCTTACAGGAACATATAATGTATCATTGTTCCTGTAGGCGATTTTTATGTAATCCTTTATTATTCCTTCAATTTCAATCTTTTCAACACCAATATATATTCCTATCCCGTGATGGTCGTGTACAACATAATCATTTGGCTGTATCTGTGCAAAGAAATCTGTATCCCGTATCTGCTTCGTTTTCTGCTTTGCATTTTTGCGGAATATCCTGCTGACTGAAAT